>JABIYQ010000306.1 GCA_018702715.1 Desulfobacula sp.
CTGTTCCGGGTCCAATGCTTCAAGCAGTGCAGATGATGGATCACCTCTGAAATCAGCAGTCATCTTATCAATTTCATCCAGACAGAAAACAGGATTATTATACCCTGTTTTTTTCAAGGTTTGAATAATCTTGCCCGGCATTGCCCCTACATAGGTTCTTCTATGACCTCTGATTTCAGCTTCATCCCTGACACCGCCCAGGGAAATTCTGGCAAAGGATCTTCCTGTAGCCCTGGCAACTGACTTGGCCAAGGATGTTTTCCCCACACCAGGGGGTCCCACAAGACAAAGAATCGGTCCTTTGATTTTTTTAACAAGAATTTGTACAGCCAGATACTCAAGAATCCTTTCTTTAGGTTTCTCAAGTCCATAATGATCCTGATCTAATATTTGTTCAGCCTTTATAAGATCATTTTTTGATCGGTTTTTTTTAAACCAGGGTAAAGAAATCAGCCAGTCAATATAGTTTCTGACCACAGTGGCTTCCGATGACATGGGAGACATCATCTTTAGCTTCTCAAGTTCTCTTTTTACGACTAAAGTCGCTTCTTTGGACATTCTTTTTTTCTTTATCCGGGTTTCAAGATCTTGAAACTCTGTAGAATCTCCTTCTCCCATTTCTTTTTTGATGGCTCGCATCTGTTCATTCAAATAGTGTTTTTTCTGCAAGCCCTCCATTTGCTCTTTTACCCTGCCCTTTATTTTCTGGGACATGGTAAAGACTTCTGTTTCCTTTTGAATCAGCTCTAATAATAAAAAAAATCTGTTTTCTATGTTTCCGGTTTCAAGCAATTTTTGCTTGTCAGCAACTTTAAATGGCATCTGGGCGGCAATGGTATCTGCATATCTGGATTCATGGGCAGAAATAGTATCAAGCGTTTTAAAAAAGGTCTGGGCCACAGCACCGGAAAGCTTGGCATAATATTCAAACGCCTCCGTGACAGTTCTGATGGCAGCTTCCCTTGCTTTTTCGGGCAAAGGTTCTTCAACCACCTCAATATATTCAACATTGAGAAAACCATTTTCATCAGCTAATTTAACAATTTTACCTCTTTTACACCCTTCAACCAAAGCTTTAACACTTCCATCGGGAAGTCTAAGAAGCTGAGTGATTTTGGCCTCTGTACCCACCTGAAAAACATCGTTAATATTTGGTTTTAAAACTTCTGCATTTTTTTGGGTGGTTAAAAAAATTTGCTTGTCTGCTTCCATGGCTGCTGACAGGGCCTTAATAGATTTATCCCTTCCGACAAAAACAGGTGTAATAATAGACGGGAACAGCACCATATCCCTTAAGGGTACCAGGGGCAGTTGTTTTTTTACACTTTCCGAACCATCAGGATGTATAAACTTAGGCAATTTAATCATTAAATTTTAAAACTCTCTTTATTTTCAAGCCTGCTTTTTAGGTTGCTCATAAAGCAGTATCGGGGCTTCATTTTTTAATACGACCTCTTCACCGACAACGCACTCTCTTACATTTTCTTTTGAAGGAATTTCATACATGATATCCAGCATGGTTTCTTCCATAATAGCCCTAAGCCCCCTTGCACCTGATTTTCTTTGTACTGCTTCTTTGGCCATGGCCTCCAGTGCCTCATCTGAAAACTGAAGTTTCACATCTTCAATCTTGAATAATTCCTGGTATTGTTTAACAAGGGCGTTCTTAGGTTCCGTCAAAATTTTAACCAATGATTTCTCATTGAGCTCACCAATAGATGTAATAATGGGCAAGCGGCCTAAAAACTCAGGTATAAGGCCGAATTTAATCAGGTCTTCAGGTTTGAGTTGCTCAAGCAGTTCCCCGATATTTTTATCTTTATTACCAACGATCTTTGCTCCAAATCCCATGGTTTTCTTTGTAATTCTTCTTTCAATAACCTTTTCCAAGCCATTAAAAGTTCCTCCACAAATATAAAGGATATTGGACGTATCAACTTTTACATAATCCTGCTGGGGATGTTTTCTCCCCCCTTTTGGCGGAATGCTTGCAACGGTTCCCTCTATAATTTTTAAAAGCGCCTGTTGAACGCCTTCCCCTGACACATCCCGGGTAATGGATGGATTGTCCCCACGCTGGGATATTTTATCAATCTCATCAATATAAATGATGCCCTTCTGAGCTTTATCAACATCATAGTCAGCATTCTGCACAAGGGAAAGTACTATATTTTCAACATCTTCACCGACATAACCGGCTTCGGTTAAAGCAGTTGCATCTGCAATGGCAAAAGGAACATCTAAAAATCTGGCAAGGGTCTGCGCAAGAAGCGTCTTTCCACACCCGGTCGGCCCGATGATAAGGATATTACTCTTTTGAATTTCCACGTCATCATTTTTCTTTTCTATGGCTGAAGTCAGACGTTTGTAATGATTGTAAACCGCCACAGCAAGAACTTTTTTGGCTTTATCCTGCTCAATAACATAAGTATCAAGCAATTGTTTGATTTCCTTGGGTTTTAAAAATTCCTTTAATCCATCAGTATCAACTTGTTTTTCTTTTTCTTCATCCTCAATAATCTCACCGCACAATTTGATACATTCATTACATATATAAACGCTTGGGCCTGCAATCAGCTTTGTAACCTCTTTTTGATTTTTCCCACAAAAAGAACAAAAAAACTGATCATTGTCTTCCTTTTTCCCGGCCATAATTTTTTGCTACTCCTTTGAAGAATCTTCTGAGTCTTCTTCCAATTCACTTCTGTCAGCCACAACCCTGTCGATAATACCATATTCCCTGGATTGTTCAGCCGACATAAAAAAATCTCTTTCTGTATCTTCAGCTAATTTCTCAATTTTCTGGCCTGTGTGAGTGGATAAAATCTCATTTAATGTTTCTTTCATCCTTAAAATCTCATTGGCCTGGATTTGAATATCGGTGGCTTGTCCCTGGGCACCACCAAGGGGCTGATGAATCATTATCCTGGCATTTGGCAGAGCAAATCTTTTTCCTTTTGCACCGGCAGTCAAAAGAAGCGCTCCCATACTGGCAGCCTGGCCGATACATACGGTTGACACATCCGGCTTTATGTATTGCATGGTATCATAGATGGCCATTCCCGCCGTTACCACTCCACCTGGTGAATTGATATAAAAACTGATATCTTTTTCAGGGTCTTCTGACTCCAGAAACAACAATTGGGCAACAATAACATTGGCAACCTCATTATCAATGGCAGAGCCAATAAAAATAATTCTATCTTTTAAAAGGCGTGAATAAATATCATAAGCACGCTCTCCTCTGTTGCTTTGTTCAACAACCATTGGAATTAGAGGCACGATTCAACTCCTTATAATTATTTTATTTAAATTTTTATTAGTTTTGATTAAACATTAAATTATTTTTCTTTGTCTTCTTCTACTGTATTTTCTTCTACAGCATCATTTTCTACTACAGCATCTTCTTGTTTTTCTTCATCTTCTTGGGAAGTATTTGCATCATCTTCAGGAGAATCCTGATCAACTGAATCAGGATCAACTTTGGTAATGCTGCCTTTCTCTATTATAATATCAACCGCTTTTTTTTCAAGCTGTGTCTGTTTATAATATTCAAGTTGTTTGGGATCCATGTTGAAATAATTTTTAATTGCATCAACAGGAGCATTCATTCCCATTGCCATTTCCTCAAAACTTTTTTCCAGTTCTTCATCATTGAGCTCAAGTTTTGTCTGGGAAATAATTTTATCCAGAATCAAATGTCTCCTGGCCTGTTTTTCCGCCACATCACGATACTGGGTTTTCAGCATATCCTTACTGAGCCCTGCTTCTTCAAGGGTGGTATTATTTGCAGCATATGCCTGCTCTGCTTCCATTGTGATACCGGAAAGTTCTCCTTCAATCATTACTTCCGGTACTTCAAACTCGTATTTTTCCAACAGATTTTGGAAAATCTGTTCGGAAAGTTCATGCTTTATCCTTTGAGCATATCCTTTTTCCAAATTTTCACGAATGGATACTCTGACATCATCCAGGGTTTCAAATTTACCCAGACCTTTTGCTAGTTCATCATTAATTTCAGGCAGAATTTCTTCCTGAATTTCTTTTAGTTTTACCTTATAGACAATAGTTTTGTCTTTCAGATTTTCATCAGAATAATCTTCCAAATATGAAACTTCTACTTCAAGATCCTGTACTGGGATTGCACCTGTCAATTTTTCTGAAAATTCTTTGGGCAAAGCTTCTTTCCCGATTCCCAAGACATAATTTTCAATTTTGGGTGTTTTATCATATGGTTCTTCATTTAAAAAACCTTCATAATCTATAAGAACAAAATCACCATCTTTTACAGGACGTTCTTCTTGTACTTTCTCTTTTTTGGCCATTGTTTTCTGAATCATGGAAATCTGGCTTTCTATCTCACCATCTGATATTTCATAATTGGTTTGTTTAAGAGCAATTTCCTCAAATTCAATATCCCCAATTTCCGGTTTTATTTCCACAGTAATCTCAAAGACATAGGCATTTTCCGGATCCAGTGGTGGTGGATCCATTTGTGGACCGCCAACAATATTCAAATCATGTTCTTTAATGGCTTCAATAAATGCTTCCTGTATTAAACGGGGTGCAACATCGGCGTGAACATCTTTTGAAAATCTGTTTTCCAATACCTTGCGAGGAATTTTACCTTTTCTAAATCCCTTCACATCAGCCTTTTTTTTCAAGTCATTGTATGCCTTATTCAACTCTTTAGTAACATCTTCTTTAGGGATTTCAAAAGACAACATTTTTTTCACAGTGCTCTTATTCTCGATTTTTACCTGCATTTTTCCGTCCTGTATTCATTTTATTAAAATTGAATTATATAATAAACCTTACTTCTAATCATTAAAAAAATGTAATATATAAAAATAATATTACATCAAAAGTACTTTTGCATAAAGTTTTCTAAAATAACGCTTATATATAAAGGTGTCAAGAAAATTGGCCAAAGAAACCGTTTTACTCTTTATTATCACCATATTAATGATCATGCCCGGCACAGGATTTGCCGGCACAACGATTCAAACCAACCAACGCATTATTGTGATTGATCCGGGCCACGGGGGTCCTTATAGCGGACTTGCCCCTTCCAGTGGCATGGAAGAAAAAACTATTGTCTTGAAATTATCCGGGAAAATAGCCCGGAAACTTGAATCCCGTTACAATGTTATTTTAACAAGAACAAAAGATACAAATATCTCTCAACCTGAAAGAATGTTTATTGCCAATAAAAACCTGGCTGATTTTTTTCTCAGCATCCATTTGCACAATTCTAAAGAACCATCTGGTTTTTTCTACTATTATGATCCACCTGAACTTGGCAAGGGGGAAATACCTGCTGCCCAAAACACATGGAAATCACAGCCTCTTTTACATCAAACGGAAAGCAGGCAGGCCGTCAATTCTTTTTTGAATATTTTTTTGGCCCATAAAAAAACCTATCGTGTTTTTTCAAATGGTGCTCCCATCATCCTTCTTGAAGGGGCAACCATGCCGGCAATATTGATTGAGCCCTTATCCATTTCTTTGCTGCCACAAAACCCTGATGAGTTGAGTAACATTCTTGATGAATATGCAGTAATCATTGTAAAAAGTATTGATCATTATTTTGAAAAAAAATGAAGGCCTGCTCAATTAAATTTCTTGCATTTATTATTACAAAATGATAGTTGACATGATTGTGTTAATTACTGAATCGGGGCGTAGCGCAGCCTGGTAGCGCGCTTGCTTTGGGAGCAAGATGTCGGAGGTTCGAATCCTCTCGCCCCGACCAGGTAATTGTTGGTTCAAAGCAAATTAGACTTGAAAAAAAATTAAAAACCCTCTATAACTTCATCTTCCGGCTGTGCAGGCCGGGTGCGAATTATTCTGATCGGTCGCCTCGTAACAGAAGGCCATGAACCTCGTCAGGTCCGGAAGGAAGCAGCGATAAGTGATCTCTTCTGTGTCGTGGATCGATCCCGATCATGCAATTTTACGTTAACCCTTCTGCCAGCCGGATCTTTTCTTTTATAAGCCTTAATTTTATATCTTGACATGCTTTTAAACAGACTTATTTTTCAGCCATCATTTAATTTGAATTTTGTCTAAATTACTCTTAATTCAAGGAATATTGGGAGCAGTAAAATTGGTAAAAGAAAAAAAACAATCAAAGGGCAAATCCCCAACAAAGGATTCTCCCCCAAAAGCTAAAATCAAAGAAAGTTCCGGCAAAAAGGAAACTTCAAAAGAGTTAAAAGAACAGCTTGCATCTGAGAAGGATCGTGTTTTAAGACTTTCAGCTGAATTTGAAAATTATAAAAAAAGAAAACAGCGGGAATCCGATGAGTTTAAAAAATTTGCCAATGAAACGGTTTTCAGACAACTTTTGACAGTTGTGGATAACCTGGAAAGGGCCATCTTTTCCACAAAAGAAAATTCAGATGAAGAAGGATTGCTCGAAGGAATTAAACTAACCTACAAGGAAATTCTCAAGCTCTTTGAAACCTATAATGTTAAGCCCATAGAGGCTGAGAATCAACCGTTTGATCCAAACTTTCACCAGGCTGTCACCCAGATTGAAACAGATGATTTTCCGGACAATACTGTCACAACGGCACTTCAAAAGGGGTATCTGCTTCATGATCGATTAATAAGACCGGCCATGGTTGTTGTCTCAAAAAGAGTAAATAAAGAAACTGAAAAAAATAAAGAAAATTAAAGATATCTTGGAGGGTATGTTATGAGTAAAATAATTGGGATAGATCTTGGAACAACCAATTCATGCGTAGCAGTTATGGAAGCTGGTGGCGAAGTAAAAATCATTACCAATGCTGAAGGAGGGCGAACCACGCCGTCTATTGTTGCTGTCTCTGAAAGCGGCGAACGCATCGTTGGGCAAGCCGCAAAAAGGCAAGCTGTCACCAACCCTGAAAACACTGTTTTTGCAGTAAAAAGACTGATCGGAAGAAAATTTAATTCAAAGGAAATTCAGGATGATATCCCTATTCTTCCCTATAAA
>JABIYQ010000405.1 GCA_018702715.1 Desulfobacula sp.
ATACTTTTAAGTTTAACGCAATTTTCAAAATTTAATTACCATTTCGTAGTTAAGTTGGAAAATAGGACTTTTTGTATACGTATTCGGTCTTTGATGCAATAAAGTAGATGGGCCAAAAGGCAAGCAATTTCGTTCAAGTTATAAACTTTGCAGTCCTAAATAGGAAATAAAATATATTCCTATGTAAAATCGTTTCCCTGTTTGTTGCTTTCCCAGATAATATTATCAAGTATTTTCCTGAAATAGGGGGTAATATTCTCAAATTGGATGGCTACTCCGCTTTTTTCCACCCTGACTATAATTCCCTTCAGCTTGAAGGATTTATCAATTCCAGGGATGGAAAAAACAATTCGTACTGTTTTATCGGTTTCAAATTTTCCTTCGGTATTTATGTAAATACCACTGGCACTGATATCACTGGTATCAGTTTGGATAACTCGGTTTCCAAGCTCCACATCAATATCTGATTTGGCTTTTAGACGTTGATATTCTCTTTGTTTTCCAATCTGCCAGGTTTTAAGAATTTCAAGAATCTCTTTTTGCTGATCCTGGGTAAGATTGCGAACTCTATTTATAATTTCATCCAGCATTTTTCTGTGGATCCCGTTCTAGGTTTATAATCCTTATTTTGTATCAAAATACTGTTTCGGTATAAACCATTTCAAGCCATTTAACAAGCTATCTCCCAAGAATAATTTTTCTTGGAAATCTAGTATAAAAAACTTGACTTGACTTGACTTTTTACAGGAGACTGTTTTATGCAATAACTCGTAGAAAAAAAAGTGTCCGGAATGTCGCGATTTTATAAAAACTTTATAAAATATAATTTTGGTATACTTTATCTTTTTCTGAGCAAAAAACCAAATAATTACTTGATTTTTTTATATGGTTTGTAAAACTATTTACTTAAAAAGGAGGTTTAAAATGGGTGTTTTTTCATGGATTATTATGGGTTTATTTGTAGGTGTGCTTGCAAAATGGATAATGCCTGGTAAGGATCCCGGAGGACTTATCGTTACAATATGTATAGGTATTGCCGGTGCATTTGTTGGCGGCCTCATCGGCTCTTTGCTGGGTATTGGAAATGTTTCAGGCTTCAATATGGTTAGTTTTTTACTTTCAATCGGTGGTGCAATCCTTCTCCTCATTTTATACCGGGTAATTAAACGATGAAAATTTAACCTCTAAAACCGGCATGAATTGATATGCCGGTTTTAGAAAGGAGAAAGGCATAATGAACAATAAAAATATGCGCATATGCCCAGTAGAAAGATCCGGCAGTCTTGATTGCAAAATTAGAAAATGGGTACAAAATCCCAATAAAATATTAAAGCATTATATCAAAGAAGGAATGACCATATTGGAATTAGGATGTGGTCCCGGCTTTTTCACCATTGATATCGCTCAAATGGTTGGAAATGCAGGTCAGGTTATTGCTGCTGACTTGCAGGAAGGAATGCTTGAGAAACTTAGAAACAAGATTAAAGGGACTAAACTTGAGGATCGAATATTATTGCATAAGTGTGATGAGAATAAAATTGGCATTTCACAAGATGTTGATTTTGTTCTATTGTTCTATATGGTCCATGAAGTCATGGATAAAGAATCCTTATTTCATGAAATCAAATCCATACTAAAACCCAATGGGCAAGTTCTCATTGTAGAACCACCCATTCATGTTTCAAAAAAAGAATTTGAGAATACTATCAAAATAGCCAATAACGTCGGTTTAAACATTATTGAAAGGCCAAAAATACTGTTTAGCAAAACAGGGATATTAACAAAAACTGCTGTTTAAAGCAGGTGGAAGGAAACACATGGGGAAAAGCAATTTTAAATTTGACAATGATATCCTTGCATTACGAGCCAGGATTGATGAAATTGACGGGCAGATACTTTCCCTTCTTGACCAGCGACAGACCCAGGTTGAAAAGGTGGTCAAATTAAAAAAAATACACAATATCCCGGTTTACCATCCTGCCAGAGAAGAAGATTTGATTTCAAAACTTAGGGTGCAGGCCAATAAAACAAATCTTGACCCGGATTTTATGGAAGACCTTTACCGGTTAATTTTAAGGCAATCCCGGGTAAAACAGATAGACCAGATGGGAGGTAAAGGAGTCAGGCCTGATACCCGTGTTTTAATCATCGGAGGTGAGGGCCAGATGGGGCAATTTTTTGCTTCACTATTTCGCAAATCCGGTTATGACGTCAGAATACTGGGGAAAAAAGATTGGAAGAAAGCCAAACAACTTTGCGAAAATATTGATCTTGCCCTTATTTGTGTCCCCATTGAAAAGACCTGCGATATTATCGAACAGATTGCGCCGTTTCTTGGGCCTAAAACAATTCTTGCCGATCTGACCAGTATCAAAGCCAAACCTTTAAAAAAAATGTTGGAAGCCCATCCTGGAGCTGTGACAGGACTTCACCCTTTATTTGGTCCAAGCTCTGGATCTCTTGACAAACAGATTGTTGTTGTTACGGCGGGAAGAGATTCGGATCAATGCCAGTGGCTGGTGGAGCAGATGACCCTCTGGGGTGCTGTTATTGTCCCATGCAGTGCAGAAGAGCATGACGAAATCATGGAAATTGTCCAGACTTTACGCCATTTTGCCACTTTTAGTTTTGGACAGTTTTTATATGAAAAACATGTCCGCCTTGAAAGGACCCTTGAATTTTCAAGTCCGATTTATCGCCTTGAGTTTGGAATGGTGGGCAGGCTGTTTGCCCAGGACGCTTCTCTTTACTCTGAAATCATTTTTGCGACAAAACAGAGACGGCAGCTTTTAAAAGACTATATTGCATCCTTAAATAATCATCTAGAAATGCTGGAAGCCAATGACAAAGATCTTTTTATTGAAAAATTCGACACGATTGCCCAATGGTTTGGCCCCTTTAGCGAGCAGGCCATGCGTGAAAGCACTTTTTTAATCAACAAGCTGATTGAAAGGTTTTAAGTAATTATTTAGCTCTTACGTTTGAAACCGCCCTGTCTGATGGATATTTGTTTCGATGCTAAACGCTTAACCTCCTGCAAATATCCATCAGACAGGGCTTTGGGGATAACTTTTTTTAACGGGCTGAACAATTACGATTTTAAATCAATTTTTCAAAAAGTTTAAATTTTTCCATATTGTTTTAATTTCTTTAAAAGTGTTTTCCTTGTAATACCAAGCCTTCTGGCAGCTTCACTCTTGTTGCCTTCAGATGATTCAAGAGTGGAAAGAATGGCCTTTTCTTCTATCTGCGAAAGCCGGATATTTCCAAAATCTGTTTCCCCATGAATTTTATCGACAGCAATTGCCTTTATAAATGAAAGGTCTTCTTTGCAGATATAATCAGACCTGGCAAGAACCACACCTCTTTCCACGCAATTCATCAATTCCCTTACATTGCCTTCCCATTCATACCGAATTATGGCATCCATGGCATCGGGTGAAAAACCTTGTATATCCCGTTTATTTTTCTTTGAAAAAATATTTAAAAAATGATTTGCCAGGGTTGGGATATCTTCTTTTCTTTCCCTTAAGGGCGGGATATCGATACTCACAACATTAAGCCGATAATATAAATCCTGACGAAAGCTTCCCTGCTCTGACATTTGTTTTAAATTCTTATTGGTTGCTGCAATAATTCTTACATCTGTTTTAATATTTTGATCACTTCCCACTGGTGTGATCTCTTTTTCCTGAATCACCCTTAACAGCTTTGCCTGCATGCCAAGGCTCATTTCACCGATTTCATCCAAGAGGATACTGCCTTTGTCTGCCAGTAAAAACCGTCCTTTTCTTTTCCTGTCTGCACCGGTAAAAGACCCTTTTTCATGGCCGAAAAGTTCTGACTCAAGCAGGGTCTCAGTAATTGCGGCACAATTAATCCTTACATAAGGCTGATCTTTTCGTGAAGAATTAAAATGGATGGCAGATGAAACCAGTTCTTTGCCCGTTCCTGATTCACCCGCAATCAGGACATTGGCATCCGTGGGTGCCACCATGTGAATGGTATCCAAAAGGGAAAGCACTGCTGGACTTTTCCCAATAATGTCATGGGAAAAATCTTTCTCCTTTAGCCTGACCTTTAAATGCCTGTTTTCCGTTTTTAAAGAAATACTTTCAAATATATGTTCAATTGTTAATTTCAGCTTATCAAAATCCAGGGGTTTGGTAAGGTAATCATAGGCCCCGATTTGCAAAGCCTCCACAGCAGTCTGTACAGATGAATATGCCGTCATAATAATCACGGGCAAAGAGGGATTATAGGATTTAATCAAGTGTAGCGCTTCCATCCCGGACATTTTCACCATTTTCATATCCATCAAAACAATATCAAAGGGCTGGTCTTTTACCATATCTACAGCGATTGCACCATCATCTGCCAGATGAATCTCAAATCCCCAATCCGCCATCACGGTCTCAAGCATTCTGGCATGGGCGGCATCATCGTCAACAACAAGTATCTTTTTCATTTTTCTTTTTTCCCTTTTTATGAAACAGGCAGATGGATAATAAAACTTGTACCCACATTTTTTTTGCTCTCCACATGTATGCTGGCTTCCAGATTTTCAATGATCCTGTGAACGATGGAAAGGCCAAGTCCGGTTCCAGTAGGTCTTGTGGTAAAATAGGGGTCAAAAATCAGATCAAGGGATGGCTCATCAATGCCTTGCCCGTTATCCTTAACCTTTATTTCAATCTGCCCCTCTTTTTCAATATCCTGTACCTGTATCTCTAGTATCCCTTTGTCATCCAATGCATCTATGGCATTAATATATAAGTTTAAAAGCACCTGGTTCATCCGGTCGCCATCTGTATTGATACCTATTTTTTTTGTATCAATATTAA
>JABIYQ010000480.1 GCA_018702715.1 Desulfobacula sp.
GCAAGAAACCGTTTGTAGCGCTGAATCAAAATTCCGCTTGTTAATTGTGGCATTCGGAATCCTTTGTATGTCATTTCATCATTCCTTTTTCAACTATTAATATTTTCCGACCAAAAACCTGAACCTTGTGCAACAATCGGAAAAATAGTGATTTTAAATGGGTTTCTAAAGACCTTGACTCAAATCTTCCAACCTCAACTCTCTTCTGATACCGAACCGGGTCAGACAAAAATCATATTTAACAGGATCTTGTCTTAAAATCTTTTTAAATCCTTTTGTGATTTCAATTGCTGTTTTCATATCAGCACTTTTTCTTTTGGTAAATTCCAGCATCATTCCTATTTTATGCATATGTGTATCCAAAGGGACAATCAATTGGGAAGGGCTTATCTTGTCCCATCCTCCCGGATCTACCTGATCCTTTCGTACCATCCACCGTAAAAAAAGAAGACTTCTCTTGCAGGCACTCTTCTTTTGCGGGTCTGCTAAAAGATGTCCGATCTTTTTATTTGTATTCATCTGCTTAAAAAGAAAAACAAGGCCAGGTATTATCGTTCTATCTTCAGGTCTCATTCCTTCATAAAAACAATTTTCCAGGGATGAAAACCGTTTTAAAACTTGCCTGATTCCCCATAAGAGGTTGACCAGGTGTACATCTTTTGCAAACCTATATCGAAACCCTTTAAAATCATTTTCCATGTCTTTTTTTGTCCGGATCATGAGGTAATCAAAAGGCGCGGGCTCAAGTTTGCCAAGGACATGGGCAACTGTTCCCATGATCAGCTCAACCCGTCCATAAGATAGACAGGCTGCCATAAATCCTGCGATCTCACGATTTTTTTTCTCAGGATAATCATACAGGAACAAAAGCGGGTCAGGGTCTATATATTCCCTTTTATTATACTCTAAATAGATACCTTCCAGTTTGTCCTTTAAATTCATCATTCCTTTAAATCTTTAATTCCTTTATTTGAAACCAAATTCTTATATCATTTTTCTTTCATCTTAAACAATCCTATACAATCCTAAAATATCCTAAACTATCCTAAACTATCCTAAACAAAATGCAAATTCAGGACCAGAGGAGATAATCACAAATATTTTTTAATATAATTTGACCATTTATGAACGGGTTGTTAAATCAGAACAATAAAATAATTTTTTCAAGGGACAACAAATTAAGATGGCATCTATTGCAGAATTGTTAACAGATTGTTTTGAAAAACATAACAAAAAAATTGCCCTGTCCTTTTTAAGGGGTAATAAAATAGAGACCCGAATGTCTTTTGGGGATCTGGATTTGGATTCAAACAAAATAGCTAACCTGTTTTTAGAACAAGGGATTAAAAAATCAGATAATATTGTTCTGCTCCTTGATAAATCCCTTGTTTTTATTGTTATCTATATTGCACTTCAAAAGATAGGAGCTGTATGTGTGCCCCTGAATCCTGGATTTAAAAAATCTGAGTTAACCTATCTGTTAAATGATGCCTCCCCGGCCCTGGTTATCACAAACCCGGATCAGACCCGTATGATCAATCAGATTGATCCTAACTTAACCTGTATGGAGATAGATACAAAAATTTCTTTTCAAAAGATTACTTTTTTTAAATCCTATTCTGCTGAACTTAAAAAACCAAATCTTGCACCAGATGATCCTGGTGTTATTATTTATACATCTGGAACCACGGGTGATCCCAAAGGTGCTGTCCTGACCCAGAAAAACCTGGTTAATGATGCAAAAAATATTATCCAGATATGGGAAATTTCAAATACTGATACATTATGCCACGGCCTGCCCCTTTTTCATGTTCACGGCTTATGCTTTGCTCTTAACACTGCATTGATTTCAGGAGCCCATGTGGTTCTGCTTGACAGGTTTGAACCGGGAAAAGTGATTGATATTTTAAAAACAAACAAACCAGACCTTTCCTGCTCCATATTCATGGGAGTTCCTGCCATGTATTCAAAGCTAATTGACATAGTTAAAAATCAGTGTCTTTATTTTGACCACATTAGACTATGGACATCAGGGTCAGCCCCTTTACCTGCTAAAGATTTTAAAAGAATAACCCAGACCTTTGGAAAAGAGCCTGTGGAGAGGGAAGGAATGTCGGAAACAGGCATGAATTTTTCCAACCCCCTGAACGGAGAAAAAAAACCAGGCTCCATTGGTATTTCTCTTCCCGGCATTAAAGTAAGAATTGTTGATCCTGAAACCTTGTTTGATGTAGAACCCGGTAAAACAGGTGAGTTCTGGCTTAAATCAGATTCCATCATATCAGAATATTGGAAAAAACCCGAAGAAACAGCCAAAAGCTTTGAACGAGGATGGTTTAAGACAGGTGATCTTGGGAAAAAAGATAAGCATGGATATTATTATCTTACTGATCGGTTAAAGAACATTATCATCACAGGAGGGGAGAATGTTTCTCCCAATGAAATTGAGATTATAATCAATAAACTTGATGAGGTTATTGAATCATCCGTACTGGGTATTTTTGACGAAAAATGGGGAGAAAAAATTGTAGCTGCCGTTGTTAAAACTCCGACATCAGGAGATATATCCCAGGCAATCAAGGCCATTTGCAAAGAGCATCTCCATGACTGGAAATGTCCGAAAAAAATCATCTTTATTAAGAGATTGCCCAGAAATACCATGGGTAAAATCTTAAAAGAAAGTCTTAAAAAATTATTTTGATTAAATTGCGTTTGCTGATATTTTTGGTTATACACGCGATTGCCCTGAATGCCACCATAATTTATCTGATAATTTATCTTGACTATATTAATTTTTAAGTCCTAATATAACCTCTTTATTTTATCTATACATTAAGGAGTATTATCAATATGCTACAGGAAAAAAAGATAGGATTTATTGGAAGCGGAAA
>JABIYQ010000086.1 GCA_018702715.1 Desulfobacula sp.
ATTTTTTTTGAAGATTTATTGCCCGCCACCTTTGGGGACGCCTTTGGTGTCTCTGCCTTTGCCGGAGCTTCGGGCAGATACCGGTCAAGATCAATCTCATCCAATTTTAAATCAAACTTCAGGTTGGGTTTTAAAAATTCTTTGGCCATAGCTGAAAATAGTATTGTTGAATCATCCAGCTTAACCTCTCCTTTGGACAGGGATAAACTTGTTGGGTTCCCTTTTAAACTTGTTTTTAATGACAGGGCGCTCAATGCTTTTGGATCTTTTGTCTGAACAGGGAAACTTTGATTAAGCGCTGCAAAAAGTTTTCTGGGTGAAAAAGAAGAGATGGCAAGTTCAAGGTCAAAATTCTGACCGGCCAAAGCATCTATAATATTCCCCTTTAATTTTATCTCAAGTTCTTCCAAAACTTTTAAAACGAAATCAATTGCAACAATGCCTTTACCAGGCTCCTTGCCTATTGGACCGGCAGTTCCCTCAAGGGAAACCGGTTTTCCGTCTATCATGGCTGCAAATGAAATTCCCACTGGATTTTCAAGACTGATATTATCTAAAGTCAAATTCAGGTCTGATATCTGCTTTTTAACATTTGCTCCTTGATCCACATATATCATTTGCCCATTTGTAATGGAAAACTTGCCCACCTCCAAACCCTCAATGGGTAATCCCTTTGTTGATGATGGTTCTTTAATTTTTTTATCTGTCTTCTTTGACCGGGTTTTACCTAATCCTTCCCAATTGGCTTTGCCGCTTTTTAATTTTTCCAGGTAAATTACAGGGCCATCCAGAACAAAGGTTTTAATTTCAATTTTCTTTGACAAAAGAGGCATCACCTTGAGTCTGACCTCAAAATTCTGAACAGATACCATGTCTTTTTGTTTGTATCCATCCGGGTTTCCCAGATGAAGGTCAGTCAACTTTACACCCACCCAGGGGAAAACAGACAGATCCATTTCGTCACCCAGTGTAAAAGATCGACCTGTTGCCTCTGCAACTTTTTGTTCTATCACCGGTTTATACTTGTTAATATCAACAAATTGGGGAATGATAATGACAGCGGCAATAATCAGGACTAAAAAGGCACCGCCGATAATTAAAAGCCACTTGAATAAACGTTTCATGGTATCTCTCCAAATATTATAATTAAAAGTTAAAATATTGTATGATCGCGGAACACTATACTTTTAAGATATAAAAACCTATTGTTTTTATTACTGCCGCCGTTATCCATAGTCAAGATCAAAGTTTGTCTGCACAAAAGACTTTTGATTAACTCAGACTCTAATATCGCCAAAATTAATAAAAAGAATTGTCTTGTTTACAAGGCTGAAAGAGCTGTCTCATAATCGGGTTCATGGGTAATGTCATCAACCAGCTCAGAATGTAAAACAATGTTGTTTTCATCCAGGACAATAACTGCTCTTGCAGTCAAACCCATTAATGGTCCATCTTCAATCAAAAGACCATAATCCTTTGCAAAATCCAGGTTGCGAAATAGTGAACCCGTTTGCACATTTTCTATCCCTTCTGCACCGCAGAAGCGTTTCAGGGCAAAGGGCAGGTCAAAAGAAAGGCATATCACTGAAGTATTTTCAAGTTCTGATGCTTTTTTATTAAAGGTTCTCACAGATATTGCGCAAACATCTGTATCAATACTGGGGAAAATATTTAAAACTTTTCGTTTCCCGGAAAAATCCTCCAGGGAAAATTCAGATAGATCCTGTTTCACTGCAATAAAGTTTTTTACACTGTTTTGTTTACCTGGAAATTCTCCTGCAAGCTGAACCGGGTTCCCTGCTAATTTAGTTGTGGCCATTTGATATCTCCTTTTTTAGAAAAATAGTTTAGTTTTGGTATTACTAACTTTCAATCTCACCAATTTTAAATTTAACTGGTTTTAAATTTAACTGGTTTTGAACCTAACTGATTTTATCTTTTCTAATTGTAATGGCTTGATCATTTTTTTCAAGATGTCCCTTACTTTTCCTTCATGGAAAGAGAGATCCTTTTTCTTTTCATATCCACTTCCAGAATGGTTACAATAATCGTCTGCCGGACGGTTACAATCTCATTGGGGTCTTTTACAAAACGATCTGCCATCTGACTGATATGAACAAGACCGTCCTGGTGGACACCAATATCTACAAAAGCACCAAATGCTGTAACATTTGTCACTATGCCCGGCACTTTCATCCCGGGTACAAGATCTTTAATTTCATGGATGGTATCGTCAAAGGAAAATGCCTGAAATTCTTTTCTGGGATCTCGGCCAGGGTTTGCCAATTCTTTTACGATATCTTTAAGTGTCGGCATACCAATCGTATCTGTAACATAGGAGCCCAGGCTAATCCTTTTAATCTCAAGTGCATTTCCCATAAGATCTTTAATGTCAAAGCCTGCATTTCTTGCCATTTTTTCAACAACGGGATAGGATTCAGGATGGATACCACTTCTATCCAAAGGAAAGTTGGAATTATGAATTCTTAAAAAACCTGCGGCCTGCTCAAATGCCTTTGGCCCAAGTCTTGGCACCTTTAAAAAATCTTTTTTTGATCTAAAGGGACCGTTTTCATTGCGAAACCGGACCATATTGGCGGCAATTGTATCATTTATGCCCGATACCTGAGAAAGCAATTCCCTGCTGGCTGTGTTGGCCTCAACCCCGACCTTGTTCACACAGGATTCCACCACATCGTCCAGGGATTTTCTCAATAATTTTTGATCCACATCATGCTGATACTGGCCGACACCAATTGATTTTGGATCCAGCTTGACAAGCTCGGCCAATGGGTCCAAAAGCCCCCTGCCAATGGAAACAGCACCTCTTACAGTGATATCGTGATCAGGAAATTCTTCTCTGGCAACTTTTGATGCAGAATAAATGGAAGCCCCGCTTTCATCCACCATGACGATATGAATATTTTTATCCAAATCAAGTCCCTTTACAAAGGCTTCGGTCTCTCTTCCTGCTGTTCCATTACCAATTGCAATGGCTTCCATATGGTATGTTTTTACTAAATTTAATATGATTTTTTTTGCTTTTTCATCAGTGTTGAAATGGGGAAAGATCAAATCGTGGTTCAAAAGCTGCCCCTGTGCATCAAGACAGACCACCTTACATCCTGTTCTAAACCCGGGATCTATAGCAAGGATTCTTTTCTGACCCAAAGGGGCAGACAGCAAAAGCTCCTTTAAATTGCCTGCAAAAATACCTATGGCAGTATCATCTGCCAATGATTTTAATTGATGAATAGTTTCTTTTTCAATGGATTTGGATAAAAGTCTTTTATAGCTGTCTTTTATGGCAGTTAAGACTTGCAGTGCTGATCTGGATTGATTTTTTATATACCGGCTTTCAATCAGGGACAAGGCTGTGATTTCTTCGGGCAGAACATTTACTGAAAGGGTAGACTCTTTTTGTCCCCTTAGCATTGCCAGAATCCTGTGAGAAGGTGCCATGCATGCTTTCTCCGACCAGTCAAAGTAATCCTTGAATTTTATGCCGTCCTCTTGTTTGCCTTTTTTGACCCTGGATCTGATTTGGGCCGTATTTAAAAACAAATGTCTGACATGGGCTCTGATCTCAACATCTTCATTAATTATTTCTGCAACAATATCCCTGGTACCGGATAGGGCATCTTCAACAGATTCAACCTTTTTTTCCAATGAAATATATTTTTCAGCTTCAACCAAAGGATCATGGTCTGATTGATTCAAAAGAAATATAGCAAAAGGTTCCAGGCCTTTTTCCTTTGCCATTTGTGCCCGGGTTGTTTTCTTTGGTCGATATTTTTCATAAAAATCTTCAAGATCAATCATTGAATCGGCATTTTGTATGTCTGTCAACAATGTTTGTGTTAAAAGGTCTCGTTCTTTTAAAGACTTAAGTATTGCCTCTTTTCTAAGATTTAATGCATTCAATTGTTCTATTTTGTCTCGAATGGCTCCAATGGCGACTTCATCAAGAGACCCTGTCTTCTCTTTTCGATACCGAGCAATAAAAGGGATGGTTGCGCCCTTTTCCAGCAATTGCGATACCGCCAAAACCTGTGATTTTTTTAAATTCATTTCCAGGCTTATACTATCAATTATTTTCATTGGTACACCCTATAATCCAATCCTTTATTTTATTGAATCGTCCTTGAAAGAATCTCGATTGTTTTGGTAATATAACCGACATTTAATCGATTTTCCAGTTTTTCTTTAAAACAACTCAAAGCCTTTGACGGTATGTAAAACTCCTGTCGAACGGGCGCATAAATTGCTGTCAAAGCTACATTTTATTTGCATTATATTCATTTTAAATATAACATAATTTTTAATAACTCTTCGAAAAAATATAAAACTAATTTCTTGTATCCTTAACAGCAAATCGAGTAGAGGTAGCTATTTGAGTAACCACAAACAGCAAGCACAAAAGAAACGTAGTAACAATAGGGAATGGATTCATCAGTTTGTCGAGCATGCTCCCGCTGCTGTTGCCATTTTAGATCAAGATATGAAGTACATTATGACGAACGGGCGTTACCTCAATGATTACCATCTGAAGTTGCAGGATCTAAACGGTCGATCTCATTATGATGTTTTCCCAAAGATTTCCGAACGATGGAAAGAAGTGTACCAAAGGTGCCTGGCAGGCGCCACGGAAGGAGCCGATGAAGACCCCTTTCAATATGCTGATGGAAGTATGGATTGGGTGCGTTGGAAGATCAAACCCTGGTATAAAAGTAGTGATGAAATTGGGGGTATAATCCTTTTTTCCGAGTTAATCACCGAACAAAAGCTTGCTCACGATAAGATCATAAAGAGTGAACAGAGGCTACGAAGCTTAATTGACGGCCTTGCCCCTGAGATATTCGTAGGTTTGCTGGACCTTGACGGAAAGGTTCTTGAGGCGAATCAATCAGCGCTGATGGCTTCTGGCCTGAAAAGATCGAACGTAATAGGTAAACCAGTGGAGGAGACTTTCTGGTTTTCGTATTCGGAAGAAGCCAAGCAAAAATTACGCGCTGCTATCAAACACTCTTCGCAAGGTCATTCCAGCCGTTTTGATATAGAGGTACGCACAGCCGAAAACCAATTTATCAGCCTTGATTTTTTTATCCAACCATTGAGGGACAATACGGGACAGGTGGTGTTTCTAATCCCTTCGGCAATTGTGATCACCGAACGTAAGCAGGCGGAAAAGGCGCTAAAAGAAAAAACCAAGTTTTTAGATCAAATTATAGAGACTTCAGCCCTGAGCCTGTGGATTTCAGATGAAAAAGGGACAGCAGTCAGGGCAAATTCTGCCTGTCTTAAGTTTTTTGGTGCAACCGAGGAGGAGGTGATCGGAAAGTATAATCTATTCCAAGATTCTGTCTTGGAAAAGAAAGGTCTTATACCGGTTGTCAAAGACGTCTTTAAAAAAGGCACCCCCGCCAGCTTTGTGGTAGATTATGATTTTGGAGCAGTTGACCATGTTTATGTAAGAAATGCCACCCGTAAAATTTTAAAATCCGTTCTCACACCCGTGTTGGATAGCAATAAAATGGTTTCCAACGTCATAGTTCAGACAATAGACCTCACAGAAATAAAACAGTCTGAAAAAGAAAAAATAAAGGTTCAGAAAATTTTATCTGAACATGAAAAATTGTCATTGATTGGGCAGGTGGCAGGAAAAATGGCCCATGATTTTAATAATGTTTTAGGTATTATTATGGGCAATGCTGAACTCGCTCTTTTTGATTGTAACGATGCCAAAACAAAAAAAACACTTGAGTTAATATTTGATCAAACGATCCGGGGGAAAAACTTAACAAAAAATCTTGTTGCATTTGCCAAAGATCAGGAACCCAAACAGGAATTTTTCAAAATTAATAAAAAAATTGATCTTGTCATAGATCTGCTGAAAAAAGATATGGAAGGAACTGAACTGATAAAAGAAGATAAACCAGGCGTGCCAGATTTGCTTGCAGATCCCGGAATGATCGAACATACTCTTGTAAATCTTATACAAAACTCAATCCATGCCACAAGCAGAGTTGAATATCCTAAAATAATTATACGAACCTATTATAGTGAAGACAATATCTATTTTGAAATTGAGGATAATGGGTGTGGAATCCCCAAAGAGCATTTGAAAGATATTTTTGAACCCTCTTTCACACTAAAGGGGAATAAAGATGTAACAGGATCATATGAAAGGACAATAAAGGGTACCGGTTATGGGATGTCCAACGTGAAAAAATATATTGATCTCCACAAAGGCGCAATTTCACTTGAGTCAAAAATTGGCTCAGGAACTAAGATCACAATCCTCCTGCCAGTTATTAAAAATGAATTAACAAGTGAAGAAAAAACAAAAATCCGAGAAGAAATAACATCTGTTGAAAAATATATTCTTCTTGTTGAAGATGAGACAGCTCTCTCAGATATACAATATAAGATTTTGACGCAAGAACCCTGTAGGCATAAAGTTGATATCGCGAATAGCGGACAGATTGCCATGAATTTGTTTGACAAAAATGAATATGATTTTATATGTTTGGATTATATTCTTCCAGGAAAGATTAACGGGATGGATGTATATCATCATATCAGAAAAACAAACAGAACTGTTCCAATACTGTTTGTCTCAGGAAACATAGAATTTTTAGAATCCATAAAAGAATTAAAACAAAATGATTCCTATATTGATCATTTGTCAAAACCATGTAAGAACTTTGATTATGTGAACCGCATCAATAAGTTATTTGGAAATGTATCAATTTGATCTTTAGCAACCTACTCTCAAACGGTTTTCAGAGATAGCTAAAATTACGCAGTGCCACAATAAAAAATGTTGCGTGATTTTACGCAATAAGATCTATATAATATCAAAAAATATTTTAGCATTTTTATATAAAATCTGTTCAAGATTTTCAAATGTTAATGAAGATTGATTCAACCCCTTAAGTTCCCGGTCCCAGGCATAGGGAATATTGGGAAAATCAGAACCATACATAACCCGGTCAGCCCTGTAGTGTTCAAGTCCTATTTTGTTGTCCATGGGAAAATAGTCGGTTATTACCATGGCCGTATCCAACCACAGGGTATCATATTTCTCAATAAGATCTTTGTATTGCTTTGTTTCATCAAACCCAAGATGTGGGACACAGATATTAAGTTTTGGAAAATTTTTAAGCACAGCTTCAATCTTGGAAACTTTACATATTTCATATGGATCGCAGGCATATTTTTCGCTTTTGGGTTCTCGTCCCGCATGTATGACAATGGGTTTGCCTTTTTTTTCACAAACATCATAGATAATATCCATATTATGGCTGTTCATGTCAAAACACTGGACATGGGCATGAAGCTTTACCCCTTTTAATCCATTGGCAAAGGCATTCATTAAAATCCCATCAGCACCCTGTTCTCCCGGGAACACAGTAGCCATTCCTGTTATTTCCCCTTTAAATTCATTACACTTTTTTAGCATGTATGAATTTAGCATTTGTGATATGCCCGGTTTATGGGCATATTGTAATGCCACAATATGAGAGACTCCATGACCTAAAAGATATTGGATGAGACTTGATGTGTCCATCTGGTATCTGATTTTCCAGGCATGTTGATCAAACCAGGACCAGATGGATGAAAATATTTTTCCCGGAAAGACATGAACATGGGCATCAATCACTCTTGGCAGGCCTTTTGGTATGTAACCGCCCTCTTTGTCGTTAAGAATCGGAAGATCAGAATGCAGCATCAATAGAACCTTTTAATTTTTACTTTCATAAAATCAAATGGGAAAAAAGTATCCTGGAACCAATCAGGATCAGTACAAGTCCCCCGAAAATTTCCATTCTCTTTCCAAACAGTGTACCCAGTTTTGTTCCGATCTTAATGGCCAGAAGGGACATGCCTGCAGTAATAACACCGATCATGACACTGGGATATAAGATATTCACATCCAGCATGGCAAGGCTTAAGCCCACTGCCAGGGCATCAATACTTGTTGCCACACTGAGCATAACCATTGTCATGCCTTTGGAAGGATCTTTTTTTTGTATCTCAGGTGATTTATCCATGCCTTCCCAAATCATTCGGATACCGACAAATAATAGAAGAAAAAAAGCAATCCAATGGTCAAAGGCTTTAAAATAGGATACAAAACTGATACCCAAAAGCCAGCCTAGAACGGGCATTAAAAACTGGAATAATCCAAAATGAAAAGACAGACGAAATTTGGCCCGGGCATCCTTTGCAAATCCTGCGGCAGCGGCGGCAAGGCAAACAGCTGAAGCATCCATGGCAAGCCCCACGGCTATTATAATAACTTCAAATATTGTCATTTATCTTTCTTAATTTATCTTTCTTAATTTATCGGGTCAAATGCTGAAGCGTATAAGAAATTTGATTGTTTTGCAATTTTAAAACTTGCTTATGAAAGGTTTGCTCTAATGATACTATCAACAAATGATAAAACTAAATAAATTTTTCTACAATTTTTAACACCTTTTGTGGTATGGAAATGATGGTTAATTGCACATGCTTGAATGATAAACAGTCTATCGGCATATACAATCCGACTCTGTATTATTTTAATATTTTTTTTAAAACCGTATGGTTATGATTCTTATCTAAGTTATTATTGCTGTCTTCAATCATTCATCATAAAGATCCAAGTCAGGATAATATTTTTCAGCACATTTTTGGCAGATGCCATGGCTGAATTCTGCATCAGAATGTTTGTGAATATATTCCTCGATTTGAGTCCAGGACCCTTTGTCGTCACGGATGCTTTTGCAATGGGAACAAATGGGTAAAAAACCCTGCAATGTCTTTACTTCTGACAATGCCTTTTGAAGATCTGAAATCGAATTGTCCCGTTGTTTCTCAATTATTTTTCTATCAGAAATATCACGCAGAATGCCTGTATAAAAAACACTTTCCGCTGTCTTCCACTCTGAAAGAGACATTTCCAGAGGAAATTCGTTGCCGCTTTTTTTTAAACCGGCCAATTCAACAGTGTTACCGATCACACAGTGTTCTCCTGTAGCTTTTGTGCGTTCAAATCCTTTTTTATGGGCTTTTTTATATCGTTTTGGAACCACTATGTCGATTGCCTTGCCCATAATTTCTTTTTCTTCATACTCAAACATTTTGCCCGCAGCCTCATTCCAAAAAACAATATTAGCGTTATTATCTATGATAATGATTCCATCCTGGGCTGTCCGAGTGATGGCACGAAATCTTTCTTCATTCTCATTTAACACCTGGTTAACCTTAAGTAGTTCTTTGGTTTTGATTCGCAGGTTTTTTGCCTTTGCCAAAACAAGAAACAAAAAAGTTGAAACCATACACCCCAAAAGGGTAATCATCAAATACAGGATAGGAAGCCAGACAGATGATTGCCCGCCTCCCTTAAGGGATAAATGTAAGGTCCATTTTCCATTGGGCACGTTAAACTCATAGTCGATTGTTGATCCCTGGGCAAAATCTTTTAACCCTTCAAATATCTTCTTTTCCCCTGTATTTGGGTCAAGCTTTGAAAGCGCATAAACATATCCCTTTTCATTGAGATTATCAATGTGGGCGGCATTTAAAAGATCATTTAGCCGTATGAGCACAATCGTGAATCCCCAGAATTCTTCCGTACGATTGTCTGTGGTCAAAAAAACCGGTAGACGGCCAATGACTGCAAAACCTCCCTGTGTCAACTCAAAAGGCCCTGCAAGGGTAAGTTTTTTCGATTCAATAGTCTTTAAAGCTTCATTGCGTCGCGCCGGATCTTTAAGCAGATCATGACCGATTGCCTTTTCATTACCAGCCAAAGGATAAATTTTCGAGACAATCCCTTTTGGGGCAAGCTGCAAACTGCTGATGCCCCCATAATTTTTAATCATATCAGAAGCCAAAACATCAAAATCTTTTATAAATCCATAATGGTGAAGCAACGAAGATAAAGCCAGTGTGGCTGAAAGAGATCGCGACAACTGACTTTCTATCATGGCTGCGACTTCGGCAGCCGTTTGTGTTAGCTCTTGTCTGTGCTCGGCCTGGTGGCGAGATTCATACTGTCCGACATAGAAAAAACCGGCTGTACAGATTAAAAGTAAAACAAAGACTGAAAAAATAATATATCTCACATTATTAATCTTCATAGATCTATCCTTTTCACACAATAATCGCTATTGTGGTTACCTTTTTCTAACTCGCATTCTGTTATTTTTCAGAAAGAAAATCTTCTTCATCTTACATAAAATAGCCTATAATTACAATCGATTCTCCAAGGCCAACGCATGTAAACAATATTTTGCTCTGATCTGCTACAATGATTGTAATTGTCAACACCGCAACTAGTTCAGGTCAATTTGCCTTGGATGAACATTTTTTGATTTTCCCAACAGAAGCGATGTAAATAGCAAACGCCTCATCACCATCCAGGCCGAGCAGTTCGTCCAGAGAAAGGTCTTATGTCGTCTTGATATTTCCTATAACATCATGGTATCTTATTTTTACTGCCTTTACCCTTCAACCTGAAACAGGAGAATATACATGGACAAATCAAACACATTAACCATTTTAAAAAATGCATTTCTCATAGAAAGAAAAGGCAAAAGCCTTTACGAAAAGGCAATGGATCATGCAAAAGATGAAGCTGTCAAAGACTTTTTTAAAGACCTTG
>JABIYQ010000481.1 GCA_018702715.1 Desulfobacula sp.
AAATATTTTAATGTTAAAATGGTCAGCATTCCTTTAGAGGATGATTTCACAGTTGATGTGGATATCCTGAAAAAGAAAATCAATAAAAATACTATAATGATAGTGGCATCAGCACCTTCTTATCCACACGGTGTTATTGACCCCATATTTGATATTGGACAGATCGCCTGGAAAAAGAATATCCCTTTTCATGTAGACAGCTGTCTTGGCGGTTTTTTCCTGCCTTTTTTAAAACAGATCGGGTATAGGGTCCCCAAATTTGATTTTCAATGTAAAGGCGTAACTTCCATATCAGCGGATGTTCATAAATACGGGTTTGGGGCAAAAGGCGCATCCATACTGCTATATAAAAACATGAGCTTTTTAAAACATCAGTTTTTTATCCACCAGAACTGGCCAGGGGGAGTTTTTGCATCTCCAGGCCTTCTTGGAACCCGGCCGGGAGGTCCCATAGCTGCGGCATGGGCTGCCATGAATGCCATGGGACAGCAGGGTTATCAGGATATGGCCAAAAAGGTCATGGTAACGACACAAAAGTTGATCCTGGGTATTAATAGCATTCAAGACTTAAAGGTGATGGGAAAACCACAAATGAGTGTTTTTGCATATGCCTCGACAAATCCAAAGATTGATATTTTTGCAATTGGAGATGCTATGGAAGATAAGGGCTGGCACATCGATCGGCTGCAAAGGCCTGAAGGCCTGCATTCAATGGTCACACCTGCCCATGAGGCTGTTGCAGATCAATATCTTAAAGATTTAAAAGAATCTCTTGGATTTGTAAAAGACCATCCTGATCTGGCATCCAAGGGGAATGCGGCCATGTATGGCATGATAGCCAATGTGCCTTTCAGGGGATTGATTAAAACTCAGGTAGGCAAAATGATGGAAAAAATGTATGGTCCTGATTGTGAAATGCCCATGGATAATCCAGGCAAAGAGTCATTACCCCTTCGTATTGGAACCCGTATCTTAAAATGGATTTCTAAACGGAAAATTTAAAAATGATATAAATTAAGGGCATTACCTACAAGAATATTATTCCTTTGATGCAGTGGCGAGCAATACTCCAAAACTAATAAAAACAGATCCTGTGATTTTTCTAAACAGATTTAATCTTGAGGGTGTTATCAACCATTCTTTTATGTTGTGCGCGACAATGGCATAGAACATTAAAAAACAGAATGAAGAGGCCATCAGCACAGATACCAAAACAAAAAATTGTGGAGCCAGAGATTTATCTACATCTATAAACTGGGGGAATAAGGCCGTTAAAAATATAATGGCTTTTGGATTGCTGACAGCAACGCCAAATGCCTGGAAAAAGGTTTTCCCGGGAGAAAACAGCTTTGGTGTTAAGGGTTCTTGGTCCACATTAGTGGAAGCGGTTTTGGTGAAAAATTGTACCAGCCCTAAATAAATCAGATAGGCCGCACCCGCAAATTTTATCAAATCAAATACAATTTCAGAGGTTTTCAGAATAGCCCCAAGACCCGTGACAGCAATAATTCCAAGGCAAAAAAGACCGGTTATATTTCCAAGTGCGGAAAAGCTTGCTTTTTTCCATCCATATAATGTTGATTTCGTTATGATGAAAAATATGGCAGGGCCGGGTGTGAAGGTTGCAACAAAGACCAGAGTCAGGTAAATCAGCCAGGATTGAAGTGTCATTTTTATGGTCCTTTTCTATTTTTTTGGAGCAGTTAAATCAATAATTAATGCATACATGCCTTGTTCCACCCTGGCCTGAACCGGAAAATTTCCTTTTTCAAAAACTTTAAGCATGGCCCGGTTGGAAGAAAGAACATCAGCCGTCATTCCTTGTGCCCCTCTTTCCTTTGCCAGCTTTGCTAGTATTTGATACAGATAGCTTGCAATACCATGTCCTTGATATGCTTCATCAACAACAAATGCAAGCTCCACAAAGGGTTTATTCTGATTCTTTACAAATCTTGCTTCAGCTATAATGGTTTGTTGTCCCGGATCTCCCACAAGGGCGACAATTGATAGCGCATCCCTGTAGTCAACATTTACATATTCCTGGATTTTTTCATGGGGCATGGTTTTTATAGGGCTGAAATACCGGTAGTAAATGGCCTTATCGGAAAATCTGTAAAATAATCGTCTCATCTGGTCTTCATCAGAGGGTTTGATTGCCCTGAAACGAACATCAAGCTTATTTTTAAAGATATATCTGGTTTCAATATCAGAAGGATAAAAATGGGCGCTGTCTGCCAGAAATATTTGGTCTTTGTACAGGATATTGGCTTTCTTGGCCTCTTCAACCAGTTTGGGCCTGTCCTCGGGATGTGCGATTTCAATAAGGGCCTGTGCTCTTTCCCGGATGGTTTTCCCCCTTAAATGGGCAATTCCCTGTTCTGTTGCGACAAGATCAATGGATTCAGGCAGACTCAATAAATCAGGGGCGTTTTCAACGGAAAAGTGAATATTGGGATTTCCCTGACGGTTTCGGCTGGGAAGGGCAACAATGGTGTAGCCGCCTTTGGAGATTTCAGCTCCGTTAAAAAAATCGGCCATCTGTCCCGGACCTGCTGTGACATGCCCTTTGCTGTTATGTAGGACCACCCGGCCTGAAAGATCAACCCTTCTCACGGGGATAATAAAGACAAACCGATGGTTTTGTCCGATTTCCAATGGATGGAAGACTTTGTCAATGCTCTGAAATTCCACAATTGGGTTTTTATCAATAAATTGCATTAATTCTTTACTGCCAAGAGCATAAGCAGTTAAAGACTTTCCCCTGAAAGGACCTTTTTTCCGGTTGGTGACGGCACCGCTTTTAACAAGTTCCATTAATGCATCCGTAAAAAAAGGAGTATGGATACCTAAATCTTTTTTATTTGCAAGATGTTTGGGCAGTGCCTCGAAAATCGGGCCAAAGGTAAAGGCAAGACAGCTGCCGTTTTCAATGACAGAGGCAACTTTGGCTGCCAGCTTGTCAAATACAGGGTCCACGGGAAATCTGGGAAAATAAAAAGAAGGGTCCCTGGATTCAATAACCATGTCAAAGGCATCAAAGGGAACAAATGTATCCCCCAGGGTAAATGGAATTTCCTGATTGATTTCTCCAACAACTATATCTGCCTGTTCCATTGCCATTCTGGCCACATCTACCCCTACACCCAGGCTGCAATAACCCGCCTTGTTAGGAGGTGTTATCTGAATAAAGGCAATATCAATTGGGATTTGCCCTTGCTTCATAAGCAGAGGGATGGCGGAAAATCGTGAAGGGACCAGATCGACCTGGCCCGCTGAGATGGCTTCGGCAGATACCCATCCGGAAAAAAACGTTTTAAGACGATACCTTTTGGACTGTAAAGCCTTATATGAAATCGCATCACCAAAACTGACCAGCTGGATCAGGGTCAGGTCCTGAAGACGGTATCCTTTAGCATGCATGAGACAGTTTACAAGGGTTCGGGGTTCTGCTGCACCCGTGCCGATGAAGATGTTCATACCCGGTTCGATTTTGTTTAATACATCGCTTGGGGAGACAGTCTTTTTTTTCCATGAAGCCGGTTCTTTTTTAAACAACATAACGCTCCTGTCATAAATTGATGTCCTGTTGATTCAAATTTCACATATTACCATATAATGTCAATAAGTGAACCTTTTTAAACCGGGCAATCGTATTTAAAAACAAAAGTAAATACGATTTCCTGCAACCCATGACAGCTGCATATAATGGTTGGCTACTTTTATTAAAAAAGGACTAACAGAGAAAGTCTGAGGTGAATATTTAATCGAGAGGCCCAACCCAAAAAGATAGAAGTCAACACCTATATGTTTTTATAGATATCAAGAATAGCTCAATTCTTTCAGTTTTTCCTTGGCATCCACAAAAATAATTTTACCATCTTTCCATTCAGGTATTTTTAAATCCATATTTGCAGCTTTTTCGAGCGCTTTTTTTGAGGCGCGATGCATAGCATTTAACGCTAATTTTGAATATGATTCTTTTTTCATGTTTTTTCCTCTAGTACCAACGGAATTTTTCCAGAATTATCAAAAATGACCCAGGCATCGACTAATTTTTTATAATGGTTTTGAAAATCTTTCCAACCACGATGATACCTTTTTTTAATTACATCAATCGGAACATTGTGTCCACCTTGAGAAACTCTCAGCTGAACACGTTTCACGGCCATTTCTTCATTAGGAAGGCTAAGAAAATATAAGATTATTTCATAACCGATTTTTTCCAATTATTCAAGACGGCATCAGGCATGGGTATTGTGCTGTCTTTTTTCCTTTGCCGTCATGAACGGTGATGAGACTGTGATCAAAATTTAAGTCCTTCACCCGCAGTTTCATACACTCAGCCAGGCGAAGGCCGCACCCGTATAACAGCTTGACCACCAGATCATAAGGGTAGCTCAGGCAGCCGATAACCCGGTTGACTTCATCCCGGGACAGCACCACAGGGATATACGGTTTTCTTTTGGCCCTGACAATTCCTTCCATTTTACCGAATTCTTTTTTCAGCACGTGGCGGAAATAAAACAACAGTGCATTAAATGCCTGGTTCTGGGATGAGGCGGACACTTTTTTTTGACCGTAAAAAAATGTCAGAAAATCTTTTACATCCTCGTTAGATGAATCAAAAATGACGAAGTGTTCTTTAATCAAATTAGTAGTGTTTATTTCCTGTCTATTTTTAATTGAATGACGTAACAGCGATGAACCCTGGCCATGGCATGTTGGATGGCATCGGGGTCCGGAATCAGAACTCGAGGGCCAGCTTTTTGCTGATTTTTTCAGCTGCGGACCGTGTCTGCTCGATAATGGCGGACATTTTTTTATCCGACATGGATGCCTTGAAACCGACGACCCAGAGAGCCGGAATGTGGGCGCCGTATTTTTTGATGGG
>JABIYQ010000482.1 GCA_018702715.1 Desulfobacula sp.
CATTATTTGGATAAATATTCAAAAAAAGGGAAAAACTTTTTATCGTCAGTATATTTGTTTCGTCAAGTCAAACCACCTGTTTTCAGAGATCTTATGCTAAAAGGGAATACAATTCCAAATTCGGGAACTTGTATTCGAAAAAGTTTAATTAAGAGAGCCGGAGGATTAGAAATCAACAGAGAGCTTATTGGGGTTGAGGATTACGATCTTTTATTAAGACTTTCTTTATTGACCAACAGATTTAAATATATCCCATGTGCTTTAGGTGGCTATTTTATTGGTGACGCAAACGTTTCCAGCACGGATGATAAACAAATTAACAGACGTTTGGCAATATATGGAAAACATTCTCAACTGCTTTCAAAAAATGATCAAAAAAAAGCATATGCATTTATATCTATTGGAAAAACCCTGATTTACTATCAAATGGGCAGATACAAAGATGCATTAACAAGTTGTATCGAATCATTTATGGCTGAAGAAATCCGAATGAAGCTGTTTGCTTTTATTGTTTTCCCCCCATTACTCATAAATGTTGTTTTTAAGGATTGGATTTTCAGGAAAAAATCAATTTGATGGTTTTGAGCTTATGCGATTAATAGAACAAAAAAAATATTCTGTATTTTTAATCTTATTCATAACTTTTGCAGTTTATGCAAATACACTTCAAAATGAATTTACAAATTGGGATGATGGGCCTCTGATTGTCAATAAAAAAGAGATCAGGTCTCTTGATTTTGAGAATATAAAAAGAATTTTTGATTATAAAGCCAGCGGTACATATCAGCCTGTCCGGGTTTTCAGCTATGCAATAGATTATCATTTCTGGGGCTTGAATCCTGTTGGGTATCATATCCATAATATTTTGCTGCATGCCATGGCTGCAGTTTTACTTTACCTGGGTTTGTTGAAGGTTATCCCTCAAATAAGAGGGATGGAATTGTTAGATAATAAATCTATTCAATATACTGCATTGTTTACAGCACTTTTTTTTGCTGTACATCCTGTTAATGTTGAAGCTGTGACATGGCTTTCCGGCAGAAAATATGTATTGCTGTCCTTTTTTTCTTTTTTATCGTTTTATTTATTTGTAAAGAATTCAACAGCAGAAAGGTATTCCATCTGGCTGTCCGGGGGTTCTCTGTTAACAGCAATCCTTGCTGTTTTTTCCAGTCCTTTTGGTGTGGTGCTGCCGGTTATTTTCTTTTTGTATGATTATTGCCGGGATGAATCAAACAACCCGTTTCTTGTGATGAAAAAGCGGATAATTCATTATATTCCATATCTGTTTTTTGTTCTGCTGGCAGTTCCAAAGTTATGGACAGTGCTTGTAATGGGTTCATCCAGGGAACATTATCAGGGTAATGCTGTCTATACACTCTGGTGCATGCTCAAAGTGATTTTTGATTATTTCAGGAATTTTATTTTCCCCGTATGGTTGAATACCAGATATACTGATTATGTTGCTTTAACCATGATGGATTACAAGATTATTATTTCTTTAGCAGGCCTCAGTATTCTTATCGGGTGGATTGTCCGGCAGATGAAAAAAGCAAGAAAAAATCTTCTTTTTTGTGCCGGGTGGTTTTTTATATTCTGGCTTCCTGTTTCAAATATTATTCCCATTTCAACAAAGATGGCTGATCGTTATATATATATGGCGGGGGTCGGGTTTTTTTTATGGTTTGTTTCTATTATATTTAATCATGTTAATGCAAATAAACGAAATATAGTAAATATTTGCATGGTATCTCTTTTGATTGTGTGTGCAGGCTTGAGCATACAAAGAAATATGACATGGAAAAATTCTATCGTGCTCTGGGAAGACAGTCTTAAAAAAGACCCTCTCAATGTTCTGGCATTAACCAATCTTGGAAGCGCCTATTTTGATAGGGGAAAATACAAGGATGCCCTCAGGTATTACTTTCCTGCGGCATTACTCAAACCAGACCATTTTGCAGTGCATAATAATCTAGGTGCTGCCTATATGAAGGATGGGCAGCTTGAAAAAGCAGCGAAAGAATATTTAAAGGATATTGAAATTAATCCCAA
>JABIYQ010000368.1 GCA_018702715.1 Desulfobacula sp.
CCTCGTTGATGATAGATTTTTGGTTGCACAAATATACTATCTGCTTGAGCCATCAAGCGCAACGAGGTTTTTTATTTTTTTTTGATGGTGGATTGGGGATATATGGCATTGATAACCGTGACCGAACTGGATGGTAAAGAAAGAAAAATATTGCTGGATACCGGATGGAATAATGAATGGGTTGACTATATTTATGAAATGAACAATATCCCGGCCATGTTAAAAAGTGGAGAGATTGAGTTTATGGTGATTTCCCACTGGCATCTGGATCATTACTGGGGCATTGAGTCCACCCTCAAACATAAACCCGATATTACCATTTACGGGCCGGCTACTCACTATCCAGAAGATATGCAATTGCTCAAGGGAGCCGCTCTTACTGCCAAAGACAAGGAAGGCAAGGCGCATCATATCTGCAAGAACGATGTCCCGCATACGGGCAAACTGATAGAATGCAGCCCTGAAGGCGATAAGGGGGACGGTATTTACCGTCTCATGCCGGGTGTTGCCACAAGGATGTTCGATGTGCCAATCTTGCTCCGGGTAAGAGGAGAAAATGTCCTTTACTTTAATGTGAAAGACAAGGGTACCGTTACGGTAACCGGCTGCTGCCATCCCGGGGTTCTTTCCCTGTTTTCATATGCCCGGAAAAACTTTAAGGGGTATCAGCCCTATGGTTGTTATGGAGGCCTGCACATCACCTTGTTTGAAACATGGGATCCCAAATTTGATGACATCATTCGAGGCGTTAAATCATTTAAAATTCAGAAGCTGGCATGTAACCACTGTACCGGATGGATTTGGGCTGAAAAAGCAGCAGCAGCAGGGGTGCCTGTTGTTAAGGGAACGGACAAGTATAAGTCGTATAAAAAAACCTCATCTGTGGCCACGGCAAGCAATGCCTTCCTGACCAACGGGGATTCTGTCGTTTTCTAAGGTGATAGACTGAGGAATGCAGGATATACATGACTTGCGGGAAAGGGAAAGTTTCATATCCTTTCTCTTTCCCCCTTTTACCTTTTAAATGGAGCTCAACATTATTATGAAAACAACTACATTAACCGAAAACAGGTTCAATTACCTTCTGGGTCTGGTCAATATTGTTGCCGTTTTCTGCACTGTCTGGCTTTTATGGTATGTTTTTATGCATCCAGATGGGATCTTAAGACTTTATACCCCTATGTATGGATTCGCACTGGTCGTTGTTTTTCTTTCAGCGATCATGCTGATCAAGGATATTTTCAACTATTATCCTTTTGCAGAGACCCTGTCCCACAATCAGAGCGCCCTGACCAGAGGGGTCCTGCTGACTATGACAGCTATTTTATTATTGTTATTTATCTTTTATGTTCTCTTCTGGGGATTTATCGGTAAATTTGGAATCACTTATTTCAGCCCTTATTCCATAATAGCAGCTGGTTCCCAGGGTGCTGAAATCTGGAATGCCCGGGAAATATCCAGCAGAGCCATCCTTTATTTCTTCACCGCTTTTTTATGGATAAGCATCACCTGGAACATCGGTTTTGGGAGATGGCCCTGGCACAATAGCAACCGAGATGTCCTGGCATGGTCCCGTCTGTTTACCATACTTTTTTTTGTTGTCATTACCTATGCTGTATTATTTCATCCAAACGTATGCTATCTTTTTTATCCGGCCCAGGTAAATGCCGGTGTTGAATCCTGGTGGATATCATTCACAGATACCGGTAGTGCCTTCGTCACCCTGGGCCTGCTCATGTGTGCCCTGTTCTGGGCAATTGCTTCAGATTTGCTCTGGGAAGGATATCCCTTTAAGTTCCTTGCTAAAAAAGAGGAAGGAAATTTGTTAACGGGCGTGGCCACATTTATCGTAACCGCCATTTTAGGTATCATTCTGCTCTGGGGCCTTCTCAAAGGGATGAATTATTTCTGGGATGAAGCATTCACTGGTGGCCAGTATACGGATGGCCCTGATTTTAGGTTTCTTCACGCTGCTGAGATCAGTGGATTTTTAATTTTGTCCGCCTTTGTTTTAAAAAGTTATTTTAATAATTTCCCCAACACTCCTTCTATATGGCTGAATGCTGTCATTCGAACTCTTATTGTCTTTTGCGGCAGTATACTTTTGCATCTGTTTTACTATTCAAATGCCACTACATTTTTTCTTGGCAAAGTCCCTGGAATTGCCCAGCCTGATGATACTCCCCTGGTATGGACCATCCTTTTTCTATGTATTATTGTGGTGCATAGTGATTTTTTCAGCGGCTGGCCGTTAAAAAAGAATCAAGGAACAGAAAGTAATGGTTGATAAAAACAAAAGAGGATTTTTCAAAAACTGCTTTTTGGGCGAGATCGGCAAGGTTCTTTCCGGTTTTGATGACGGCATCAAACAAGCAGAATCAAAGCAGAAATTTGATGAATATTTTGATTCCTATGAATCTAGTTATGCGCTCACCCTGGCATACCCAGATGAAATTTTGATCGAAACCGCCCGTCACCATGGCATAGACACTGACGGGCGGAATAAAAATGAAATCGTAAAAGAACTTTTTGAAAAAAGTGGAGGATACTAACATCGATCTTCAGAGCTTGTTTCGCAATAAAATAGACAATATGCTGATCACAACTTCCTGGGTTGACAAGGTGAAAGAACTGATCGGCCTTCAAGCGGTCAGCCCGATCTGGGGAGATAGGCCTGCATGGTATTTCTGGATGTCACAAACGTCCGGAGCCTACCAGTTAGAATTAAATGAGACTGTGAATGAGCAATGGGAGAATGACCACCTGGCAAGGGGAATGTTTGGTGTAAAATGTTATCCATACACCAATACAGAAAAATTTGATGGGTTTTCCTTTGAAGAACAGAAGTTTATAAAAAGTAATTTTTTTGATGATACTCATACACCACGATTTGAACAAAAAGACAGGATACCTGAATCATTGTTTAACGTGGCGGCCATTGAAATGATCACTGGTTCAACAGACAATTGGACTCTCTTTTCTCTTGAGGGTCTTAATTCCATGCAAATTCACTATGGCCGGAAAATATATCAGACATATCCAGAACTCAATAAAGACAAACAGTATATTGCCGGGGAAAAAGCGAGAGATGTGCCGGGGTATGATTTAGGGTATCAACTTTTCAGCCGTCTCCTCTCTTTATATTCTTTTTACAGCAAAATTAAGCCAGTTCGGGTATTGCTGAGCCGCAGCCCAGGATTTAAATATGTGTGCAATTCATCACAAGAATACCAATGCGTTGACACAGAGGATATCAATATTTATTCATTGAATGTGTTATTTTCAGATAATAGTGAAATGCATACCACCCATGGAAAAAAATTAATTGAACAACGGTTAAAAGAATCTGGGAATAAAATTATATTTGATCAAAAATTTACCAGTGGCCATTTGCCTTCCAATCATATATCCCCCATTGTAAACACAGATTTGGATGAAAAATGGTGGTCACTGGCAGATGCAGACTACAAATCCCATATGGCATCAACATGCGGCTGTGAAGATTGCCATCACTAAAATTGAATAATCCCATACAATAATTTTCAATTTCCAAGCAATTTCCTCAAACACGGTAAATTTATGATAGTCGCAACCGGCCTTAATCGAATCATTTAATGTGGGTATAAAATATCCATTCTCCATAAGAGGTGACTAAAATTTAGGCAGGTTATCCCTTTGTATTTTATTATCTATGACCTACAATTTCAATTATCCTGAAAAAAATTCAATTGATAGGTATTCATAATCAATTTCAACATGCTGTTTTAATACAGTATTTCATAATTTCCATTTAATTCCAAAAACAAATCTTATTAAAATTAAAACATGGCATCATCATTGCAATATTTAATTTTAACAATGACCCGGTAATGGTCCAATAATTATGGATTTCAGTAAATCATATAGTAAAAAGGAGGAATTTTCATGGATAATAAAAAAATACTGATAATAGCAATAGGCCTGGCTGCAATTCTTATTTTTTCTGTTTTCTGTACCGGTTTTGTCTTTGCTGCAAGCAGTGACATGAAAGTGCACAGCATGATGGAATCAAACAAAATAGGTGAACTGATTCGCGAATCTGCTATGGGCGGGTATACTTTATCTTACCATTTCATGGATCTCCGTGATGAAAAAACAAATATTC
>JABIYQ010000375.1 GCA_018702715.1 Desulfobacula sp.
TACAACGGCTCCGGCATGTTTTCCAATGACATTGACCGATGCCCCATTATTGGCAAAATTATAAACCATCTGGGGGGTGACTTCTGCAGGGAAAAGGCTTACCCCTTCCTGGGTCACCCCGTGGTCACCGGCACAAGTCACGATCTGTTTGTTGGTAAGCTTAACATCTATGGTGCCTTTAATGGCTGCAAGCCGCGCAGAGATTTCTTCCATGACGCCAAGACTTCCTGCTGGTTTGGCCTGGTTGGCAAGGCGATCCTGCGCTGCCGCCAGTGCTTCCTGGTTAAGTGTTTTTGAAATTGACGAAAGGGTTTGTTCAAATAATGACATGATATCGTTTCCTTGGTATTGATTTTTCTGCAAGAACCAAAAAAGGGTTTTGCAAGAAATAAATTCTTACAAAACCCTTTACCATCAAGTTTTACAATGATTATTACCTGGCTCGTCTTCTGACTTCCGGCATTAAATCCTTTTTTTTAGGCCTTCCCGTTTTCACAGTGGCAATTTAAAAAAAATAGATATTTCCGGTTACAGCGGCGGGACCGTCCCGGAGTTTCACCGAGTTCCGTTGGCCTAGGTAACCACAACAAATTATTAGACTTATTTACAGAATAAATGGCATCAAGTCAATACCCCTTTGATTTTTTTGGCAGGGCCAACGCAGGTAAATATTATTTCGTTCCTATTCCATTGGGTGAATTTGTTTGTCACTGAAACTGATATGGGAGAAACTGAAGCAGGTATTACTTTTCCCAATCGTTACGGTTTCTCAATAACTGTAGTCGGATAGAGACATCTGTTTTAATCACACCCTCTATTTTATTTATTCTATCAATCAGCATTCGAAGCTCTTCCTGGGATTTTGCACTGAACTCAATATCAAAATCAAATGCACCGGTGAGAAGGGCGATATACCATATCCGGTCGATCTTATTGAGTTCATTTTTTACGTTATCTATTTTTTTTATATCGGTTTTTATGCAGATGTTTCCCCTGAACACATAGCCCATTTTCTCCTGGTTAACAACGGCCACAATCTGAATCACTTCATCATCAAGAAGTTTTTTGATTCGTTTCCGAATAGCTGTTTCCGATAATTTTAATTTACTGGCAATTTCCGTGTTAGGAGTCCTGCCGTTTAAATTAAGTATTTTTATAATCTGGGAATCAATATCATCGACATGTAAATTCAAAATGCACCTCAAAAAGTGATTTGCAGAACCCTATGTTCAATCTTTCCTGCAATATAAAATTAACGATTTGGTTTAATTCCTACCACGGCACAAATTAAAAAACAAGTTCGAATATCGAACATTCGAATATGGTACTAAAAAATATGGTATTCGTACTAAAATTTTAAAAAAAAGGTTGACAATCGAATAAAAACCATATTACTTGGGTTGACAAGGGTTGTCATCGCTGATCTGGTGTTGCCAATTGTAAGCATCAGGTCAACAAGAATCAAACTTGTTAAATAAAAAGGCTGTTACCGGCTGAACTCAATTATACTGGGAGATTTATATGTCGCAGATAAGTCAAGACCTCATTAAACGAAGAGAAAAAAATATTCCCCAGGGTCCGTTTAATACGACCACTGCGTTTATTAAAAAGGCTGAAGGGGCGTGCATGACCGATGTGGATGGGAAAAAATATATTGATTTTGCCGGCGGCATCGGTGTCAATAACGTTGGCCACAGCCATCCGAAAGTGGTAAAGGCCATAACGGATCAGGCAAAGTCATACATCCATACCTGCTTTCATGTGGCCATGTACGAACCGTACGTGGAGCTGGCAGAAAAACTCAATACGCTTGCTCCCGGTAATTTTGACAAAATGACCATGTTTGCAAATTCCGGAGCCGAAGCCGTTGAAAATGCGGTAAAGATCACCAAATATGCCACTAAGAGAACAGGGATTATCTGTTTTGAGAATGCATTTCACGGCCGGACCCAGATGGCCATGAGCCTGACCAGCAAAGTTAAGCCTTATAAACTCAATTTCGGACCTTTTGTTCCGGAAGTTTACAGAATGCCTTATGCGTATTGCTATCGCTGTCCGTTTAAATTGAAATATCCTTCCTGCGACACTGCCTGTGCAGACTTTTTGGAAGATTTTTTCATCGGCAATGTTGCACCTGAAAATACAGCTGCTGTTATTGCAGAACCCATACAGGGTGAAGGCGGTTTTGTTACCCCGCCACTGGAATATTTTCCAAAGCTGAAAAAAATATGTGAAAAATATGATATTCCGCTGATCATTGACGAAATACAGGCGGGTTCGGGTAGAACGGGTAAGTTTTTTGCCATAGAACACTGGGGTATTGAACCGGATGTGATTACCCTGGCAAAAAGTTTTGCCGGCGGTATGCCATTAAGTGCGGTTATCGGGCGTGCCGATCTCATGAATGCACCCCATGCCGGGGGCTTAGGCGGAACCTATGGTGGCAATCCAGTCTCCTGTGCAGCTGCCCTGGCTGTTCTGGATATTTTGTATGAAGACAATCTTCTGTCAAAAGCTAAAGACCTTGGAGAAATCCTTATAGACAGATTCACAAAGTTTGCCGAGCAATTCGAAATCATCGGCGATGTCAGGGGGAAAGGTCCCATGCTGGGGATGGAGCTGGTAAAAGACAGGGAAACCAAAGAACCTGCTGCAGAAGAAGCTAAAAAACTGGTCCAGCTCTGCTATGAAAAAGGATTGATCATTCTTTCCTGCGGTAATTTTGGAAATGTCATCCGAACGCTGATGCCGTTTGTCATTACAGATGA
>JABIYQ010000293.1 GCA_018702715.1 Desulfobacula sp.
CAAGATCACACTTAAAGCATTATTATAATCATGGGCCACCCCGCCGGCCAGACGTCCCACAGATTCCATCTTCTGGGCCTGGCGGTATTGTTCCTCCAGCTTTACTTTTTCTTTTTCCGCCTGCTTGCGTGACGTAATATCCGTCACATAGCCTTCGTAACGATCTATTTTGCCGTCATGATCATAGATAACCCGGGTGCTGTTGGATACCCAGATATGAGAACAGTCTTTGCACCGGGCTTTGAACTCGAAAAATTCTACAGATCCTTTTTCCTGAAGAACCTTTTTATATCGATCCCGATCTTCTTTGTTTACGTAATACTGATTTGCAATATCAGAAATACTTGAAACGAGATCATCTGGCGATGCATATCCCAGCATCCTTGCAAAAGCCGGGTTTACATGGATAAAACGCCCTTTTGGTGTGCTCTGGAAAAGACCTTCAACAGCATTCTCAAAAATACTCCTGTATTTTTCTTCACTTTTCTGAATTTCTTTTTTAAGAATTCTTTCCTGGTTTGCTTGAGTCTCAAGCTGTGTCTTTTTTTGATTTAAATCAATAATAATGCCTGTGATCAAGCGCAATACAATAAAACACAGAACACTTCCGACAAGGGTAAAGAAAATCATGATTACAAATAGTAGATTTGCCGCCCATCGTGCAGCATTTGATATATTGAAAGAAAACTGGTTCTCAGCCTCATTAAGCTTTTTTTGCAAAGCATCTATTGAGGCCAGAGTTTGGATAGCCTTTTCCTTACTCATTTTATTATTAACGATGTTACGATTTGACTGTTCACCGAGTATTAAAAGTTCCTGTATCAGCCCATCCCCTATTGCCCATTGTTTAATGGCCTTTTTGATATGATTTGTGTTTTTAAAATATTTATACAAAAAAATCATTGTGGGAATATCCTCTGGATGGTTGCCTCCGTTGCTTAATCCCTGGATAATGATTTCATTAAAAGGGTCTGCTTTATCAAGCTCCAGACGTGCGACCTTGTCTCCGAGAGGAACCTTTAAGCTATCGACAAACAATTGATATCTTTTTTTTTCACCCGTGTAAATATAATTAATGAGCTGAAATGTAGCTTCCTTTTGGCCCTTTGCCCACAAACCTTCCGCACCCACATAAGCCCTTAATCCGGATAAAATTCGAAAACCGCTATTCCCTATAATTAATAGTCCGCTGAGAATGAGAAAAATAATAAAAATCGCAATATTATTTTTTATCTTACGGTTCATCTAATCTTCCCTGGAATTGATAAAATTAAAATGTCTTTTAAATCCATTTTTCTCTTCCGGCATTAAAAATATGGAAATATGTTTAGCCTGTTCAATGAAAAGGTTATACTTTGGCGACCCGGCTTGTGTCAAATTAAAGAAATAGATAGATTTAAAAATTTACAACAATATTGATTTTTCCAATTCCAGTTTTACTGCAAGCCCTAATTCATTAATTTTAAATGGTTTTTTTAAATATTCTCCAGCACCCAGTTTTTGAGCATTTTTTACACGACACGTCTCAGAAAAACCGCTTGCAATAATAGCCTTTTGTCCGGGATGCATTTCAAGGATTTTTTTATAAGTCTGATAACCGTCAATTCCAGGAGCCATTATCATATCCAAAACCAGCAAATCAACACTATTTTCTTTCATAAATTTTACGGCTTCTTCACCGCTTGATGCGATACAAACTGAATAATTAAGTTGTTTCAGCATACCTGATGCCAAATCAAGCTGTTCTTTGATATCATCAACTATAAGAATTTTCTCTCCATTACCTTTGCAATCCTCAATAGAAAAAAAGGCTTTATCAGTATTTACCTTTTCGCAGGTTTTTGGAAAATAAAGACTAAATATAGTGCCGTTTCCAATGGAGCTATGCATATCAATATACCCATTATGATCTTTTACAGTTCCCCAAACCACGGCCATGCCTAATCCGGTTCCGCTTCTTCCCATAATTTTTTTAGTATAAAAAGGCTCGAATATTTTTTCTAAATCCTCTGGAAGAATTCCAATACCCGTGTCTGAAATTTTTAACACACAAAAATCTCCTTTTTCCACTGTAATGCTACTTCCAATAGGTGTATCAATATATTGATTTTTTGTTGTGATAATAATTTTTCCACCATCGGGCATAGATTCAGCAGCATTTGATACCAAATTCATAACAGTTTTTGACAGGTGTACATGGGAACCTGTCATATTAAAAAGATCGCTTTCAAAATGTGTTTCTAATTCAACTTTAGGATGAAAAGATTTGAGTTTATCATATTCAGGACTTTTAATGTACTCAGATACTATTTCATTAAGATTCACTACACCTGAGATTGCTACACCTCTCCTGGCAAGCGTTAACAGATCCTGCACAATAGCCGCAGCCTTTAGTCCTGATTTCTGAATGGTTTCTATGGGTTCTCTGTGAGGGTCATCTTGGGCCATATCAAAAAGCAGAAGGTCAGGATAACCCACGATACCACTTAAAACATTATTCAAATCATGAGCAACACCACCGGCAAGGGTTCCAATGGCTTCCATTTTTTGTGCCCTGGTCAGTTTTTTTTCAAGTTTTTGACGCTCTAATTGTTCACTTTTTTTGGTTGTTATATCAATTGCATGAATAAGAATTGCATTTTTTTCCTGGTAAAGAATCAGGGTGGCAAGCAGCTCAAACCATAATGTTTCTCCAGTCATTGACAAAACTCTACATTCAAAATGGTCCTTTTCTGAGCTGTCATTTTGAAGGGCAAAAATTTTTTTTGTCACCCAGTCTCTATCTTTTGGATGAATAATTTCCCAAAATTTCTTACCCATAAAATTTTTATAATTCAATTTTAATGATTTGAGCATCATCTTATTTGCAAACACAAATTCATCTTTTTGAATCATTGCAATATTGGCTAATGAAAACTCGGTCAGGACTCTGTATTGTTCTTCAGAATTTCTTAATTCTTTGATGATTGTACTTATTTTTTTCTTGTCTTGGACAAGACTATGAACCATGAAATTGAAGGCAAGAGATACTTGTGCGATCTCATCTTTTCCTTTTACAGAC
>JABIYQ010000263.1 GCA_018702715.1 Desulfobacula sp.
AAGAGTTTAACCAGATAGCTGTGCAACCTGCGGTCAATGTTACATTCGGTGCTGTATTGAAAAGCATACTCCGCCAGGATCCTGATATTATCATGGTGGGTGAAATCAGGGATCTTGAGACAGCCCATGCAGCGGTCCAGGCAGCTTTAACAGGCCATCTCGTTCTTTCCACGCTGCATACGAACGATGCAGTTTCAACCATTTTCAGGCTGCTTGATCTGGGGATTCCCCCTTATCTTATCCATTCATCGTTAATCGGAGTTATTGCACAAAGACTGGTAAGGAAAATCTGTCCCTATTGTACCCAGGAATTTGAAATGGATGCAAAGGAATTGAGCGATATAGGGCTTAAGATTAAACCCAGTGGCGTGGTTAAACTGAATCATGGAAAAGGATGCGTGAAATGCAGGAACACAGGTTATAAGGGCCGCACCGGGATTTATGAAATTATGCCGTATTCTGATTCTCTTAAAATGTTGACCACTCCGGATGCCAGATTGGAAATCTTAAGGGAAAAAGCAATGAAAGAGGGACTAGTCCTTTTACGCCAGAACGGTATTAAAAAAATGTTGAAAGGGCAGACCACCTACCAGGAGATTCTAAGGGTCACATGGGACCAGAAATAGCCAGGGTTACCATTGATGTGGGAATGGGCAAAAATGAATGGTATTTGACAGGTGGTAAAACACTTGTTGAATAAATTTATTCAACCGGTAGAGACTCTTCAAAAACATTATAATTTTTCGGAATAACCTTTTGCTTAACAGGAAAAGATTCCCTTGAATTTTAAATCGGATTTGTTATAACTTTGCTATAAAGCTGCTTTACCGGATAAGTGATTTCTCCAGGAAACTTAAATATATAATGTTTTGGATATTTTTTATGAATATATCAAAACCGCAACGATTTAAATTATTTATTGTATTTTTGAATTTTTTTTTACTGACAGCTGTTGCAATATCTTCTGCAAGTGCCCAGGCTCCTTTTGCAGGCCTGTTTAACCAAAATCAGTCCCAACAAAAAAAACAATTACCCGAATACACACCACAAAAACCAGGCCCAAAAATTGTTCTACCGCCCCCGCCTGCCCCTGAAAAGGACAGGCTTTCCACAATCGGGTTTGTTTATGTTAAAAAATATCGTTTCAACGGTAATACAATAGTCTCTGACAAAGAGCTGGATAATATTGCAGAACCATTTACCAACAGAAAAATAAGCATCCAGGAGCTTCATGAGCTTCGTTATAAAATCACCTTGCATTATATTAATAAAGGATACATCAATTCCGGAGCTGTGCTGCCGGACCAGAAGGTTGAAGATGGAGTGATCACTTTTAAAATTATCGAGGGAAGACTGACCGATCTTCAGATTATTGGAACCAAACGCATCAAAAAAGGCTATGTCTTAAAGCGGATTGATCCGGGCCGGGAAAAAATTCTAAATATTAATGAACTCCAGAAAAATCTGCAATTGCTGCACCAGAACCCTCTTATAAACAAAATAAACGTGGAACTGAGCCCGGGACTTAAGCCTGTGGAAGCATTCTTAAAAGTTGCGGTGACTGAATCAAACCCCTTTAAATTATCTACTAAGTACGCAAATGATAGTACACCCGCTTCCGGCAGTACGGGATTGGAAATTTTCATTCAATACCTTAATCTTTCAGGCTGGGGTGATTCCATTTCAGGTCGTTACGAACATACAAAGGGAGCTGATGAATATTCAATTAATTACACAATTCCAATCAATTCCAAAGGAACCAGAATTGTCCTAACCCACGATAATACAGATTCACAAATCATTGAGGAACCATTTGACCTGATTGATATTACAAGTGAAACCAGAAATTTCGGAATAAGTTTGAGCCATCCGATAATTAAAAACCCTGTTCAAGAACTATTATTCACCATCAGTGGTGAAAAACGAAATACAAAAACATATCTGTTTGGGCAGTCATACTCCTTTGTCGGCAATACAAATACAGGGGAAATTGATATCACCATCGGACGTTTATCCATGGATTGGACTATTTTCAGACCAACCCAGGTTTTTGCAATCCGGTCAGTTATTTCCTCTGGATTTGATATCCTTGATGCCACTTCATTTACCATGGAACCAGATGGCGAATTTGTGAGTTGGCTGGGCCAGCTTCAATGGAGTAAGCGGCTTGATATTGTAAAAGGGGATCAAATGATTCTGAAATACAGTTTTCAGATCAGTGATAATGCCCTGCCTTCTATGGAGAGATTCTCCGTGGGGGGAAGGAATACTGTCAGGGGTTACAGGGAAGCTCAGCTTGTCAGGGACAACGGCCAGGTGGCCTCCATAGAATATCGATTCCCCATATTCAGACTTCCTCTTTTGTCGGTGAGCAAAGACTTAAAAGACGGCATGGTTCAGCTTGCTCCCTTTTTTGACTGGGGAAAGTCCTGGAATAAGCAGGGTCCTTTAAAATCTGAAGTAATTTACAGTGCTGGTGCCGGAATAAGATGGGACCCGTCAAAGAATTTACATGCCCAGATTTATTTTGGAAAAGGATTAAAAAATATTGAAAATGCCAGTCATGATTTACAGAATTCCGGAATACATTTTTTGTTACAATGGGACCTTTTTTAACTGGAATTTTTTTAAATTGCCTTAAAGCCAGCTGCCGATTAGAAGAAACGAAGCCCAAAAAGAC
>JABIYQ010000496.1 GCA_018702715.1 Desulfobacula sp.
AAAAGAAAAATAATTTGGAAAAGAAACATTTTTTCTTTATTTTCACAAAGCCAAATAATCTTGAAAATAGCTCGGAACAAAGATTATATCAAATAATCATTGCATTTTTTGCTATATTTAGTAAAGGTTGTTTGAATCGGCAATTGCGTTTTTTTTTAATCAGTTCCATGTATTTTTATCAGTTCCATGTAACTGACAGGACGGAGTTATGTTCCCTTCAGTAATTTTATTTTTTTATCCCGATTCAAGTTTTCGGCTTAGATTTTTAAAAAAACATTCCAAGAGACAAATCAAATGAAAAAAACAAAATTTATCATCCTTTTATTATTTTTGCTTGTGATGGCGGGAATCATATTGATTTCCTTTGCACAATTTAAAAAAGAAACCCAAAGAGATTACAGACAGATCAAGGAGAGCGGCCAAAGCCTCATAGGAATATTGAGTCTGCCTTCCACAGCGAATCTGTTGTCAGGGCCAAGCGATTATTTTTTCCGGGAGATTTCCCAAAATGCTTTGAGTAATAAAATTGCCTATTGCATTATCCATGATGCCCAAACAAAGCCTGTTCTTATATTTTCGCCGGGGAACATTGACCAGCAAGTTGACGATACAATCATAAACAGATCTTTGTTGGAACACGGTTATATCATGCAGGAATTTTTAACCATGGACGGCCTTGCCCTCATTGAATTTGCCAAACCCGTGTTCAAAGATAAAAATATAGCTGCAGTTGTCAGGCTTGGACTTAAATTGCCCACCAATACTTTTTTTACCTATGAACACCTTGTACTTCCATCCCAGATTATTTTTTTTATCCTGCTGGCTCTTGTATTTGGATATTATTGGACCATCCTGTCGTTTAAACACCTGAAAACCATTAAGATGACTGATGACGGAACTCCAGGAATCAGGCAGGGCAAAGGCGATGTTAAAGACATCATAGAAAACCTGGAAGTTTATCTGGCAAACATGAAGGAAAAGACAAATTTGGCTGAATCGGATCGGCAGAAACTGGAATCCCGTCTTAAGATCAGCCAGTTTGAAAACAAACAATTTTTCAATATTTTTGATGCATTTGATTTTGGTATCCTGCTCATTGACAGCAGGGATTTAGTTTTCTTTGCCAATACCTATCTTCTGGATATTTTAGGACAAAGCCAAGAAGACCTTATTAATTTTTCATATTATGATGTTATTGAGCATGAAGGTCTTAAGGCCTTTATCATGCAGCTCATCTCAGCCGAGAGGCATCTGGGTTCAAAAGATATAAATATGACTTTTGAAGAAACTGATCCCGGTCAATTTTATCAGGCCTCTTCGTCTAATATTGTGGATGCTGAAGGCGCGTTGTTTATCAGGCTTATCCGTGTGGTGAATGTTTCCAGAGAAAAGGAAACTGAAAAATTGCAACAGGATTTTGTCAACCACATTGCCCATGAATTGAGAACGCCCCTGACCAATATCAAGGCTTATAATGAAATGATGATGGATGGAGAAATCGATAATGTTGAAATGCAAAAGGAATTTTTCAATACTATAAATGATGAGACAAATAGGTTGGCAAAATTGATTTCAAGTATTCTGGAGCTGGCTGAAACCGAAATGGGCCAGATCACTGTTACAAAAGATATGGTCAAGACAGACTGGCTTATGGAGGGCTGTATTGAAGCTGTGGAAGCTGTGGCCAAAGAAAAGAATATTACCATTGAAAGACAGGTTCCGGATAATTTCCCTAAAATAATGGGGGACAAGGAAATGCTCAAATCCGCCCTGATTAATATATTGGGAAATTCAGTGAAATATTCACCTGAATCTGCCAGGATTACCTTTGCCATCAAAGAAGTCGATGACATGGTGGTGTTTGAAATCAATGATACAGGGTTTGGTATGGATGAAAAGGATTTACCCCATATTTTTGAAAAATTTTATCGATCTGAAAATGAAGATGTTGTTGAGCAGGATGGAAGTGGGCTGGGGCTTGCCATCACGGCAGAAATTATAAAAACTCATGATGGCTTTATTGAGGTAGAAAGCGAACTTGACAAAGGGAGCCGATTCACGATAAAAATACCTATGGGAGATTTAATCATTGGATAAGAAAAAAACAATTCTCATTATAGATGATGATGTCCATATTCGGCGAATCCTTGAAATCAAGATCAAGCATAACGGGTATGATACCCTGACGGCAAAGAATGGAAAGCAGGGGCTGGAAATTATCCAGAATCAAAAACCAGATGCTGTGATTTCCGATTTAAACATGCCAAGGCTTGACGGCAAAGAACTTTGCCTGTTAACCAATCCCATAAAAAAGGACCGTCCATTTTTAACCATAATCATAACAGCGCGGATCAATCCCTTTGAACAGAAATGGATCGATGAGATGCAGGATACTATGTTTATGGAAAAACCCTTTAGCCCGTCAAAGATTATAGATTCCCTTGCCAAGTATTTTGAAAATGTAACTCCCTGAAAACTAAAATGAACAGGAATTTTTTTTGGATTATTTTTTATGAAATCAACGGGTTTTGAAGAGATACTTTCCGGGTTCTCTAAAATATCACCCTTAAAGTTTGAAATATGGAACGAAAAGGGTGTTGTAAGCTCCTGTGATCTGGAAGACCCGTATAAGGTAAGACAATTTTTACCCGGTATGGCGGCCCGCGTTTATGCAATCGAAGATTTTTTGCATGAGAAAAATCCTAAAGCCTCTGAGTTGTTCGGTCTTCCTTTGTTTAACGAAGACAGTGTTGCCGGTGTTCTTCTGGCCTATTTTGACAGCTCCCATTCAACTGCCGGAAAAGACTTTCCTGATACTAAAGATGTAAAAGTTCTTTTGACAAAGATTGCAGGCCTGATCGAAGAAAGATGGGAAATGCAAAATGAATCTGATACGTTGATCACGGAGCTTGATAAAAGCTATGAATCCCTTCATTTATACTCCAATGTGGCAACCCAGATAAAAACCCTTAATTTTTCAAGCCAGATGATCCTCCATCTGCTGAATGAAATTAAAGATAATATCAGGATGGACATGGTATTTTCCATCATGCCGGATCGGCCGGATTACTCAGAGATTGTCTGCGGTGAGGAAATTAATATAAAAGATGAGTCGGGATTTGTGGCATCCTTAATAAAGTCAGTTGAAAATAGCAATAAAGAACTTGATGAAGGATATTTTATTGTAAACAATTCTGCTGACTCAAAATTGTTTTCAAAGCTTCATAAAGACCCTTTTCGCTTTCTTGCTGTAAAAATTGTTCACAATGAAAATTTCTTTGGCTGGCTTGGAATTTTTTCCTTAAATATGGATGATATCATCAAGCGCAGCGAACTTCGCCTTTTGGTTTCCATTGCAGAGCAAATAGGTGTGGTTATTGCCAATACAGACCTGTATCACAATCTTGAAGATTTTGGCATCAATATCGTAAAATCTCTCATCGTAACAATTGAAGCCAAAGACGTTTACACTGGAGGCCATTCTGAACGGGTACACCATATCACTATGCTTCTGGCCAAAGAGCTGGGGATAAATGAGAAGGATACAAAAATTTTAAACTGGTCTGCTCTCTTACATGATGTGGGGAAAATAGGCATACCTGAATCCATACTCAACAAGCCTTCCAGGCTTGATGATAAAGAATATAAGGCCATAAAAAAGCACCCCTTAAAAGGAGCAGAAATAATTTCGCCTCTGGAATATCTTTCAGAATCTATTCCAGGGGTTCTACATCACCATGAGGCCTATGACGGCACAGGCTATCCTTCCCGTATCAAAGGAGAACAGATTCCTTTGTTTGCCAGGATCATTTCCGTGGCAGACACCTTTGACGCCATTACATCCGACCGAGCCTATAGAAAAGGCGCATCCTTTGAAAAGGGATATGCAATCATCAATGAGGTCGCTGGAACTCAGCTGGATCCGGACCTGGTTCAGATTTTCAATGGAATTTACAAAAAATCAAAAATTTGGCAGATACAAAGGCAGATTATTTAATATGAGCTCCAGCGTTTCAATAAAAGATATTACCATTAAAAATATTAACGGTAAAACAGTTCTTGGTCCTGTTAACTCGCTTACCTATAAAAACTGTGAACAGCTGGATCAGTTTTTTAAAAATCTTTTAAACAAGGGGGTTGTGGATATTGTCATTGATATGAAATCCGTGCCTTTAATTGACAGCTGTGCCCTGGAACTTTTAGTACAAATGCAGGGCGAATTGAAAAAAAAAGGGAAGGAGCTGATTATCTCGGATATGAATGATGTCTGCACGGACATATTGGTGTGTGTGAAATTGATCAACGAGTTCAAAATTATCACAACAAAGAAATCAAGGTCATGAGTCCGAAAAACATGCCAAAAAGAATAAAGCTCGGGGAAATTTTAGTCCGCCAGAACAAATTAACGCCGGAAAAGCTTATAGAAATCCTTGAAATCCAATCCCAGACATCACAGAGTCTGGGATATATTCTTACAAAACAGGAGATTATTACTGATGAGGAATTAAACCATGCCTTAAGCGAACAATTGGGCATTCCCCATGTATCTCTTAGAAAAGGCATGGTTGATCCGGCAATTGTTGATATCCTTCCAAAAGAAAAAGCCATTCAGATGAATGTGATCCCCATGTTCCGGGTGAACAATGTCTTAACTGTTGCCACAAGCGATCCTCATGATTTTTTCAAACAGGATCAAATTGCTGAGATAACAAAGTTTAATATCCAGCAGGTTTCCTGCTCCCGCCATGACATTAACAATGCAATTGAAGAATGCTATCAGGGACAGATAAGTATTGATGATGTCATCTCCAGTGTTGACGAAGGCGAGCTTTCCTTTGTTGAAGAGAGTTCTGAAGCCACTGTCAGTGAAATTGCAAAAATGGCTGAGGGAAGTCCCGTTGTCAACCTGACCAATCTGATCCTTCTCAAGGCGATTCGTAAAGAAGCCAGCGATATTCATATAGAACCCCAGCAGGATAATTTCATGGTAAGAGCCCGTGTTGACGGGATTTTATATGAATTGATGGTCCATGGGATGGATCGTCATTCTGCTGTTGTGTCAAGGCTTAAGGTCATGGCGAATCTGGATATTTCAGAGCGACGTATGCCCCAGGACGGCAGGATACAGGTCACAGTGGATGGCAGACTTATAGATTTGCGGTTTTCTTCTTTGCCGGGCTATTACGGCGAAAAAGTGGTTTTAAGGATCCTTGATCGAAGTAAATCCATACTGGATATCAACCGGTTGGGTTTTGATCCGCCTTTACTGACTCTTTTCAAAGAACTACTTAGAAGACCTTATGGTCTGATCGTTGTCTGCGGTCCCACAGGAAGCGGCAAGACCACTACCCTGTATGCTGCGGTAAATCTTCTTAATACCATTGAAAAAAATATAGTTGCCATTGAAGACCCTGTTGAATATCAGATTAGCGGCATCACCCAGGTCCCGGTGAAATCAGCCATAGGACTCACCTTTGCCAGAATTCTCAGACATGTTCTTCGCCAGGACCCTGATATCGTCCTTGTGGGAGAGATCCGGGACAGAGAAACCGCAAAAATTGCCATTGAAGCCTCATTGACCGGCCGCCTGGTTCTTTCCACTCTGCACACCAATGACAGTCCCAGTACCATTACCCGGCTGCTTGAAATGGGCATTGAACCCTATTTGATTTCTTCTTCCCTGCTGGCTTCCATTGGCCAGAGACTGGCGCGGTCCATCTGCCCGAGCTGCAAGACGGATTTTTACCCGCCCAAAGAAGTGATCCGCGATTTGGGTTTTGATGAAAATAAAAATCTTAAGCTTGTCCGGGGAAGGGGATGTACTTCGTGTTTTGATTCAGGATTCAAGGGTCGTATTGGTATTCACGAAATGCTGGTCAATGAGCCGGGTCTTCAAAAGCTCATCTTAAGCAATCCAACCATTGACAGACTCAAGGAATATCTTGATCAAAAAGATTTTAAAACCATGCAGCAAGACGGGTATAAAAAAGTTCTTGAGGGATATACCACCATTGAAGAAGTGCAGATGCTAACTGTCGGGGAAGAGTAAGGCTTATGTCAATCACAATTCAATCCAAGTCCGGAACAAGATCCAGTGTGGAAAAGAAAAAGCCTTTTAGCTTTAACCGTCGCTCTGTAAAACAAAAGGAATTATTTTTTTTCCTTACCCAGATATCCCTGATGCTGGATGTTGGAATTTCACTGAGCCGTGCCATTGAAACCATTATGGGCCAAAGCAATAATGAGTATTTTAAAGAGATTATGGGAACA
>JABIYQ010000047.1 GCA_018702715.1 Desulfobacula sp.
ACGGGATTAACCCCAGAGCGTTGCAACGCGCTGGGGTTAAATTATTTTTTTAGACGTATCAACTGACTACATCATTTTAGATGGCAGCCACATGACCAGTTGTGGAAAAATCATTGCCAGTATTAAAACAAGCAATTGAATGATAATAAACGGGGGTGTTGCTTTCCAGATATCAATCATTTTGATCTCTTCGGGGACCACGCTTTTTAATAAAATCGATGCCCAGCCGAAAGGAGGGGTAAGATAAGCAACCTGCATGTTTAAAATAAACAGGATTGAAAACCAGATCTTATCGAATCCTAGTGCTTCTGCCACCGGTAAAAAAATTGGGGCACAAATGAACACAATGGCGTAGTCGTCCATGAACATGCCGAATATAAATAAAATCACTTGCATCAGGACTAAAACCAGCCATCGATTGAGCTCCCAATATCCCAACAGGTCTAATATTGCATCCTGCACCCCCACCATGGTATAAAAAATCCCGAATAAAATTGCCGGTAAGAATATCCAGAGTGCCATGCTGGTGATTTTGATGGTTTCAAAGCACGAATCTTTCATAATTTGAAAAGTTAATTTTCCATAAGCCGCACATATGATGATTGATCCTACCACGCCTAAAGCTGCAGCTTCTGAAGGTGTGGCAATCCCCATAAAAATAGTGCCCAAAACCAAGACGACCAGAAGCGAAGGGGCGATCACTTCAGCCAGTGATTTCAGCTTAAGTTTTAACGAAAGGTTGCTTTTTCGTTCTGCTCGTGGGGCAAAATTCGGCTGTAAATGTGCCCTAATCATGATATAGACAATATAAAGAAACGCACAGACAAAACCTGGAACAGCTCCTCCGATAAAGAGCTGGCCAACGGAAATTTTACCAATCATGGCAAAAAGGATCATAATAATGCTGGGCGGTATGATTTCGCCCAGCACCCCTCCGGCCATTACACTTCCTAAGGCCAGGGATTTGTTATAATTTTGCTTTAACATAGACGGGACAGCCACCATTCCCATTGTCAGAATTCCAGGTCCAAACCCCGACGTCATTGCCAAAGCAACGCAGACACCAATCGTAATGACTGCCAAAGATCCCTTAATGCCATAGAGCCAGTATCCCAGAGCAGTATACAGACGATCAGACACCCCGGAATGAACAAGAAGATTTCCCATGAGCAGAAATAATGGGATCATGGTCATCATATCATTGGTAAATACCCTGACCGCAGTGCTGGCTACGATAAAAAGATCGTCAACAGTACCGAAAATGAATGTTAATCCAAGGGTTAATCCTCCAAGGGAATAAACGACCGGGATACCTAACATGACTAATAATATCAGACCGCCAAACAATATTAAGGTTATTAACCCTATGCTTATTTCAAGTTCCACCTTTATCTACTCCTGCGCAATTAGCTTTGGGATATCAGCATTTAGCGATCATTTTTTTTTTGTATTTAAAAACTTTAATCATCATTGTGCCATGTTTTAAAAAAATGTAGCACTCCAACAATAAGCATAAGGGTCACCACTACGGGAATAAATAATTTGAGCGGGTACATGGGCATAAACTTATATATGCCGTTCATGGTTTCTTTATGTTTCAGTGCATTAAGCCCCATCCATGAAGATTGCCATATCAGAATACCCAAAAAAAGCGACATGCAAATAAAACTTAATACTTTGGAAAACCGTTTCATTCTCGGTCCAAACAAATCATAAAAAACCGTTACCCGAATATGCCCGCCTCTCGAACTGATAAAAACACCGCCAATCAACAAAAAAATGGCAAACGACTGTTGAATAAGGGGTACAACTTCCTTAATAAAATTATTGAATCCATATCTTGAAATAATCTGAACAGTTACAGCCACCACTATGACTAAGATCAAAAAACTGAAAACTTTTGTAATCAAATCAATAAGGGTCTGTACTCGCCCTAAAAATTTATTTTCTTTTAAATTCATTGCAATTTCTCAATGTTTATGGTTTTTGTAACCGTTCAGGATACATGTTTCAAAAAAAGCGCACCAGCCTCAATATTTTATTGAATAAAGGCCGGTCACTACTGCCGAGATCTTATAAGTTCTACCGCTTTTGCGCTGGCAGCATCGGCCTTGGCAGCATCGTCCCAGGTTGTTCTGCCGGCCGCTTTTATAGATTGTCTGCAAGCATCACCCAGATCAACCCTTTTTAAATGTTTACTTTGTGTCTCGTTCATCATTTTTTCGTATTCAACTACAGTCGCATCCCAATAGTCTTTGGCAGCCGCATTAACGATTTCTTGTATGTCTTTGGGAAGCTTATTCCACTGTTTTTGTCCGATAACAATATGACCGAAAATCATATCACCACCAATGTCTGCCAACCAATACGGCGCTACTTCATCCCAGTGCAAACCGGAAATGGCGCTGACATCATAGAGTGCTGCGTCAATC
>JABIYQ010000526.1 GCA_018702715.1 Desulfobacula sp.
CCTATCAACGGTCACAGGTTTTATACTCAGTCTGGAAAATCATGATGGATAAAAAAGAAGACCTTGCCAGGATCATGACCACGGAACAGGGAAAACCCCTGGTTGACGCCCGCAATGAAGTCCAGTATGGAGCAGATTTCTTGTTGTGGTTTGCTGAAGAAGCCAAAAGGGTTTATGGGCAGACCATCCCTTCTGCAAGGCCTGACCAGCGTTTCATTGTTCTAAAACAGCCTTTGGGTGTAGTTGGTGCCATTACGCCGTGGAATTATCCTGTTTCCATGATCACAAGAAAACTGGCTCCTGCTCTTGCTGCCGGATGTACTGTGGTTCTCAAACCCGCCGAAGCAACTCCCCTTTGTGCCATTGAGATGTTTAAAATTTTTGAAGAAGCACAAATTCCATCCGGCGTTGTAAACCTTATCACCACACTTGATCCCAAACCTGTGGGGGAACAATTTGTTTCCAACCCCATTATCCGGAAACTGACCTTTACAGGTTCAACCAGGGTTGGAAAAATGCTGGCCAAAGACGCGGCCCAAAACATGAAACGAATTTCTTTGGAACTGGGTGGCCATGCTCCTTTTATTGTTTATGATGATGCTGATCCTGTCCATGCTGCCAAAGGAGCTGTTCTGGTAAAATTCTTAAATACGGGCCAGGCCTGTATCAGCCCCAACAGAATTTTTGTCCCCCGCCACATGGTTGATGCTTTTACAAAAGAATTTACAAATCGTGTCAATGCCATGAAAGCCGGCAATGGAATGGACAAAGGTGTCAGGATCGGCCCTCTTGTGGGACCAGATGCGATTTTAAAGGTTGAAAACCAGGTAAAAGATGCTCTCAGCAAAGGGGCAAAACTTATTACAGGCGGTAAAAGACTTATAGAAGGACCCCTTGAAAAAGGTTATTTTTATGCCCCCACCATACTCGGCAATGTAACTTCTGATATGCTTATTTATCAGGAAGAGACCTTTGGCCCCGTAGCCCCTATCATAGCCTATGGTCCGGATGATGACCCAATTGAGATGGCAAATGATACCCATTATGGGCTTGCTGCCTATGTATATACAAAAAGCACAAGCCGTGCAATGACCGCTTTTGAACGTCTCAAATTTGGGATTATCGGGATCAATGATATCAACCCAACTTCGGCTGCAGCACCTTTTGGCGGAATGAAAGAAAGCGGTATGGGCAGAGAGGGTGCCAAAGAAGGAATCAACGAATACCTTGAAACAAAATTAGGGGGCTTTTCTATTTGACCACCCAATTGATTCTTGTGTCCCATGCCCTGACCCAGTGGAATATTGAGGGAAGAATCCAGGGGCATACGGATGTGCCATTGAACCATGAGGGCAAAAACATGGCGCAATGCCTGGCAAAACGGCTTGCCAAAGAAACCATCCATGGGATTTACACCAGTGATTTAAAACGAGCGTATCAAACAGCAGAACCCTTTGCAGAACAAAAAGCCCTTGAAATTATCCAAGAAATCAGGTTAAGAGAGGGGCGAAGCATAAATCAGGAACGATCATCCATCTATCCCACCCTGCCCTTTTACAAAGAAGTCGAAACACAAACTGATCTTTGCCTGAGAGTGACTGCCGCACTTTCAGACATTGCCAAACGCCACAATAATCAAACCATATTGGTTGTCTCCCATGGCGGGTCTATTGAATTTTTTATTAATCATATCCTTGAAAAAACAAAAGAACCTATAATCAAATACCAGGGAATCCGCATGGCTTTAAATTGGCTGGAATATAAAAAAGAACAAGCATTTTGTATCAAACTGAATGAGGATGATTTTTTAAAATAATAAAAATCATCCTTTAGACTAGTTTTTATTTCATGCCCTAACCCCTCTTTTTGATCAATTGGCCTCAATAAGTAATCAAGACAGTCTTCAAAAGCCTATCTATCAAGAGTTTCCAAAGAATGGCTTATAAATTAAATCCAGGGCGCCTTTCAATAATAGCAAACTTTACCAGGCTTTTTTTTAAGCCAAAATCATCTTCTGGACGATTTACAATAATTGCTACCTTCTGCTATGTTCTTTAGAATCAAAAAATCTCTTTAATTTTGAGAAACGGCAAAGCTCTAAACATATTACTCAATGCAGGAGGAAAGATGTTTCAATTTGAAAAAGAACAAAAAGTCTGTAGTTTTGGTGGAGTAACCTTTGGCGGACAGCCGGGAGACTATCCTACTGTTGTCTGTAACTCAATCTTTCAAAAGGGAGATAAAATCTTTCCCGGGAAACGTAAAGACGGTTTTGACGAAAAAATGGCTGCCAACCTGTTAAAAACCCAGGATAAACTCACGGAAGAGACAGGGGTTCCTGGAATGGCAGATATTGTTGCCAATACAGGTAAGGAATTCAAGACATTTATCGATTTTGTTGTGGCGAACACGGATATGCCGTTCTGCATTGATGCCTGGACCTTGAAACCCAAACTGGAAGCAGCAGCATATTGTGCTGAAAAAGGACTTCTTGACCGTATGTTCTATAATAGCATTACCGTATGGGAACAGGATCTTGACAGTGAAATAAGTGAAATGGTCAAAATCGGTGTAAAAAATGTTTTATTAGTAGCCTTTGACCAGGAAGACCAGATGCCCACAGGCAGAATCTCAGGGACCCAGAAACTCCTGGATGCCATTGAAAAAAATGGGGCCCAATTTGAAAATGTTTTTGTTGATACTTCCGTCATGAATGGTCCTGCCACTGCCCTTTGCGGCCTTGCAAACAAATTGATAAAAGAAAAATGGGGATTTCCCACAGGTTCTGCACCCTCAAACGGATCCTATATGTGGAAAGAAGCCCGCGAAAAATGGGGTTTTAAAGGATGGTCAGCAGCAGATGCAGCTGTTGAGTCTTTGGCCGCATTCATGAACCATGATATGATTTTTTCAGGTCCCATGGTGGGTGCCCAAAGAATCATGCCGGCCATTGCAATGGCTAATGCCTTTCAGGCAACCGCTGTATACAGTGAAACAGGACGATTGCCCAAAGATTCAAATCATCCGCTTTTTAAATTGTTCCCTGACTTTGTGGAGAATCTTAAAAACATTTAGGCACACCCTTTAATCATAGGGAAAAATGAGCTGAAATAAAAAATAAACCACTCAACTTTCGGAGTTGTAAGATTTGAGTGGGGTCAGGCCTGCATTATTGCATTTTTGATATAGATTTATTGATAAAAACACAATAAAACAAGCCTGACCCCGTCTACAAGAACTTAGGACCGAAAGTTGAGTAAATAATATATTAACACACCTATTTGAGAGGAAAACCTATGTCGGAACTTACGGGAAAAGAAAGAGTACAAAAATTATTCAAAAAAGAACCTCTGGACACGATGCCCTGTTTCAGCGGCCAGGGAGCTGTTGTGGTCCAGGCCATTGAAG
>JABIYQ010000309.1 GCA_018702715.1 Desulfobacula sp.
AACAGTAATCTTTATTTAATAAAAATTAAAAAACTTTGATGATGGCATCAAGTCTGATGAAGTATTTAAGTTGGGTTTATAAGAAATTTGGGGATAAAAAATTAGCATGAAAACCATAAACAGGACAGCAATAACCATCACCCCAAAACAACCATACATTGAATGGGCTAATAGTTTTGATGATGCAGAAAAATATGACAAACCACATGCGACAACAATTTTAATCCCTGATAAATATGATGAATTCAATTATGAAAAATTTATTAAAGAGACCTATAAACAAATTTTTGAAGGAGAACTTGAATCCTGGATGGCTGATCGGGATGTTTGGCCAAAGAAGAGAGATTACAAAACGTTCAACAAATGGTTTGATGTTCTTTGTTCAGATATGACCTGGGATTATGGAGATAGGGATGTTGAGCATGAGGAGTTTTGAATCATGAGTTTTCAAACAACACCGATAATTCGGAATCTCTGCAATCAGGGAAAGGCACCACAAGATACGTTGCAGTATCTCAATATGATTAATGAGATTCTTGAAAAAACACTTGAAATATATCCGAAATGAATAAGACAAATGAAAACCCGAGACTGGCAAGAATATCTTTCAAATAAATTATCTTTTTCTTTTATGGCAAAAAGAATTGATAATACCGATAAGGTTGTTTGGAGGGGATTAAAGAACGACAAGCCATTTTCTAAGGGCCATATTATGAAAGGAATAAATCATGACCATATCAATACAAGAATCAGATTGGAAATATCTAAGAAAAAGAGAAACAGATATGCTGTCCATGCTTTGCGGTAGAATCAATGAACAATCAAAAGATATTCTTAATGATCAATCTGAATCCGAGCATGAGAAATATTTAAAGATGTATGATCATATCAAAAAGTCAGATAAGATCGTTGCCGATTGTTTTAATGATTGGCGCAAATCAAATATTTGGTTAAAAATTCAATTTCTCAGGCAGCATGATCTTTTAACAGATGAACACCTTAATCAAATGTCTGATGGGATTAGAGCCCTTATTGAACATTATCAATCTTGAAATAGAAAAGATATAACATGACCAAACAAAAGAAAAAACGAACTCCGGCCCAAAAAGCTGCAAAAAAAAGAGGCAAAAAGAATATATGATCATTTTCATTCCAGCCTCCCCGTTTACATGAGATTTAATTTTATGAAAAAATAAAACTTCGAAGGACAAATTTTCCATTTCACTAATTACATCATCAAACACATTCTTTTTGTCCAAATCCTGGGATCAATTTTCAAAACAAGTTATTTCTGTCTATAGGTAGAAATCCCTATTTTTAAAAAAACGAGACCGCCTGCTTTCTGGAATAAATTGGTTTGAATATCTATAAAAGTTTTTTATGCTCCCGTTTATTTGATATAGATGCAGGCTATCTGATTTGGCTTTGGATCAGGAAAGGATAACCTGGGAGACAGTATTGCTTTTGCAGGAGTATCAGTGATAAGAAAGAATTAATGTTTAAAAATATAAAAATTAATCGAATGGAGATAGCGGGGTCTTTGGGAGACCTTGGTGCATTATTGCCAATAGCAATTGCAATGGTTCTGGTAAATGGACTTAATCCGGTTGGATTGTTTTTCAGTATAGCCATTTTTTTTATCATTTCCGGGCTCTATTTTGATATCACAGTACCGGTTCAGCCCATGAAAGTGATTGGAGCCTACGCCATAGCAACTGCCTTAACTCCTTCTCAGATACTGGCATCATCACTTCTAATGGGTGTTTTTCTTTTGATAATTGGCCTGACCGGAGCAATTGAAACCATCCGAAAATATACTCCGAAATCTGTCATTCGAGGTGTACAATTATCCACCGGCGCAATGCTGATTTCCGGTGGGATCAAGTTTATTATCGGGACATCAAAATTTCAGGTACTTCAAAATGCAGCAGAACCCTACCTAAGCGTTCAATTTTTGGGTCCAATTCAAATCGGAATCGTCATCGGTGTGATCGGCAGTATTGTAACATTTTTGCTACTGGATAATAAAAAATTCCCTGCTGGATTAATCATTGTCATCGGTGGACTTATAACGGGTTTGATTCTGGGTGCCAGGCTTGATATATCAAGTGAAGGTCTTGGATTTAATATTCCAAAATTTTTCCCTTTCCCCTTTCCGGAAAAAGCTGATTTTACGTTGCATTGTTTGCCTTGGTACTGCCCCAACTTCCAATGACAATGGGCAACGCTGTTCTGGCCTATACTGACTTATCAAAAGAATATTTTAAAGAAAAGTCATCAAAGGTGTCCAATCGTAAAGTCTGTATAAGCATGGCACTGGCTAATTTTTTAAGTTTTTGCCTGGGGGGCATGCCCCTTTGCCACGGTGCCGGCGGCCTGGCTGCGCATTACCGCTTCGGAGCTCGTACAGCAGGTTCCAATTTGATAATCGGTTTTCTTATCTTAATATTGGCATTGACTCTTGGAAATAATATCATAAGCTTTTTTAATCTGCTGCCGATGTCTATTTTAGGAATACTGCTCGTTTTTGCTGGAGCCCAACTGACTCTGACTATCATGGACCTTAAAAGCCGAAAAGAGTTTTTTGTTTCCACCATGATTCTTGGCATTACTCTGGCCTCAAACCTGGCCGTGGGCTTTATCGCAGGAATGGTGATTGCTCATCTCCTAAGGTGGGACAAATTGTCTGTTTAATAATCGGTATATACAAACGATGTTGTTTACAAAGTTATGATGATTTTTTGTCCAGACTTAATAATATTTTTCAAAAACCGCTTAAATATAATCCATATATTATTTATTGGCCGCGTTTTCTTAAAACAGTGACAGTCTCACCACCAACTCCCCAATTGTCTGTTTCTACTTCATCAATTACAACAAAGGTGGTTTTAGGATTCTTCCCAAGAACATTCTGGAGTAATAGTGTCGCTCCTTTGATTAACTCAGCTTTTTTTTCAGGGGTTACACCTTCATTTGTTATTCTAATGTTTACATATGGCATGGTTTTGTCTCCTTAATTTATATATAAATAATTAGCTGATTCTTTTTTTAAAAGAATTTCAGCGTTTGGTTCTTTCAAAAATCCATCGCAGCCTTAATGCGAAATAAAAGTTATAACTTCTTTCCACCAAGCAAGTTGCGGTTCAACGGGCATTTCGTTATGTCTTGCATTTTCAAACAACCATAATTTCTTTTTTGTTTTAATTGAATCGTAAAGTTTTTTGCCATGTTGCACGGGTATAATCTCATCATTTTCAGCCAGTATGACGGCAATATTTCCTTTAAAGCCTTTAAGGTTATCAATATTGTTGTATTTGTCCAGAACCAGCCACCGCGCCGGAAGATACCTATAGTGCGTTTGAGCCAGGTTCGGTAGTGAATCCCATGGCAGAAAAAGGACCACAGCCTTTATGGGGATGTCAATTTTACTGACAGCACTTGAAACAACCCCGCATCCCAGTGACTCACCCCAAACAAACAAAGGTTCCCCATATTCTTTGTATGCCAGCCTCATTGTTTTAAGTGCGTCATCTACCAATACATTTTCACTGGGTTGTCCATCTCGACCTCCATAGCCGGGATATTCGGCCAAAACAACTCGAAAACCGTGAATTGAAAGTGCTTTCACATAAAAGTTTCTATGATAGGCTGTACCGGCATTACCATGAAATACTATAATGGTACCCCTTGCATCAACCGATTTCCCTTGATTTACAAAACCTTGAAAATTTTCAATTAAAGGCCAATAACGCAAACCTTCTTTTATGGCAATGTCTTCTGTCAATCGGGTATTATCTGGCAGATAGAGCAATTTGCGCTGGAATATAAAAACAAGTGCGCACAATGCCACATATCCGGTTAAAGCATATAGCACTATTTTCCAAATCATTTAAATAATCCCTAACGTTGCAAAAGCCATGAAGCTCTTATTTAATACAAGCCGGTTAAAATCTTGACCCAAAAAATATTATCTTATACCATGGAAGAAATTATAAATATATTCTTGAGATAAAAAAATGATCCTACACATTGACATGGATGCTTTTTTCGCTGCCATTGAACAAAGAGATAACCCGGTTCTAAGAAGCAAACCCGTAGTGATTTCCGGAAATTCAGAAAGAAGCGTGGTGTCAACGGCAAGCTATGAAGCAAGATTATTCGGTATCCATTCTGCCATGCCCGTATTTAAGGCAAAACAAAAGTGCCCAAAATTGCTCATTGTTCCCGGAACTATGAAAAAGTATCAGAGAGATTCATTAAAAATTATGGAAATTATTTCACACTTTTCTCCTTTGATGGAACAGGTTTCCATTGATGAGGCATATGTTGATATTAAGGGATGTGAAAGACTTTTCGGCTCGCCCGAAGAAATTGGCCATACCATAAAAAAAAAGATCAAAGATGATCTGTCCTTAACATGTTCTGTTGGAATTGCGCCTATTAAATTTCTTGCAAAAATCGCCTCTGATATGAATAAACCGGATGGATTAACTTATATTAAAGAACACCAAGTAAAAAATTTTATTTTTACCCTGCCCATAAAAAAAGTTCTTGGGATTGGACAAAGCGCCATGAAAAAAATGGAACTCCTGCAGATAAAAACTCTGGGAGATGTCAAAAAATATCCTCTCCCCATATTAACCCAAAAATTCGGCAAACTGGGTCAAAGGCTTTTAGCGCTTTCAAATGGTATTGATTCCTCAAGGGTTAATACCAATTACATCAGAAAATCCATTTCCAGTGAAACGACTCTGGCAAAGGATATTTTTGATTTTGAAACCATAAAACAGGTGATACTGGACAAATCTCAAAGCGTTGGAAGGGACTTAAGAAAAAAAAACCTTGTTTGTGAAAATGTATTTATTAAACTTAAATTTGCAGATTTTTCACAAATTACCCGGAGTAAAAAACTTGAAACACCTATCTGCTCTTCATCTGCAATTTTTCATAAAGCGCTTGCCCTTTATGAGAAAATCCTGTTGAAAAAGAAAATACGACTTGTGGGAGTTGGCGTTACTGCGCTCAAAGATAAAAACACCCCGGTTCAGATGCAGCTTATACAGGACCAGAACATGCCAAAAGAGCAATGGGAATCCGTGGATAATGCAGTGGATTCCATATCTGAAAAATTTGGCTCGGATATAATTAAAAAAGCGTCCCTCAATAATTTAACCAGAAATAATGCAGGGGAAAATCCCCATGACGAATAAAACACAGATCAAGGTTGTCATCAAAGGACTTGTCCAGGGAGTTTTTTACAGGGTACATACTAAAAACACTGCTGACAAGCTTGGCATAAAAGGATATGTTAAAAACCTTGCAAACGGATCAGTGGAAGCTGTCTTTGAAGGAGATCCAGACGCTATTGCAAGGATGATAGACTGGTGCCTTAAAGGGCCTGAAATATCCAGGATTGATAATATTCAGACCCAGGAAATAAAAACTTTATCTAATTTCAAAATATTTGAAATTAGATATTAATTTTTTCCGTAATTGTTTAGCCCGTTAAAAGACTTTATCTCAAAGCCCTGTCTGATGGATATTTGCAGGAGGTTAAGCGTTTAGCATCGAACAAAAATATCCATCAGATAGGGCGGTTTCAAACATAAGAGCTGAATAGTTACTTTTTTTCTTTCTT
>JABIYQ010000487.1 GCA_018702715.1 Desulfobacula sp.
CCACCGGCTGTAATACACAATCCCTTCGGGATAATAAGATGAATCCCATTTTTTAATTGTGATATCAAATGTATATTGCGGCTCTGATTTAACAAATAATGGTAACTTCTCAAAAAGTAATGGTATCAGTGAAAAAAAGTTAAAAAGGTTTAAAAAAGTTGGTGACAGATAAATAATGACTTGATATCATATTGATTATGAAAGTAAATAACATACAAGTTCCGCATATTCCCGAAGAGGAAAAAACTCCGCTGGTTGTAGCGTTGCTCAATATCATCGAAAATCAGCAAGCACTTATTCAGGGAATGGCGGAAACCATTCAACAGCTTAAAGACGAAATAGCCCGCCTGAAAAACCATAATCAAAAGCCCAAAATCAAACCAAGCAAATTAAACGATCCCAAATCAGAAAACAAAGAGAATCAAAAAAACGATAACGGCAAACGTCCCGGTTCTGCCAAAAAGAGTAAAACCGCTGACCTGAAGATTCACAAAGTGGAAACCATAGAACCGGAAAATATTCCGGAAGGGTCGGTATTCAGGGAATACAGGGATTTTGTAGTCCAGGATATTATCCTTGAATCATGCAACACACAATACCGTCTTAAGGTTTATGAGACTGCTGATGGCAAATTGATCAGTGGCAAGTTGCCGGAGCATCTTGACGGGAAACACTTCGGAGGCGATCTTATCAGTTTTTGCCTTTATCAGAATTATCATTGCGGAGTAACCCAGCCGCTCTTGTTGGATCAGCTTCATGATTTGGGCGTTGAGATATCAAATGGTCAGCTTAACAATATTCTGATTGAAAATAAAGATTTGTATCACAATGAAAAAGAGCGGATTTTAGAAGCCGGCCTCAAATATTCGAGCTATGTAAACGTAGATGACACGGGCGCAAGGCACGATGGCAAAAACGGTTATTGTACTCATGTTGGCAATGAAGATTTTGCCTGGTTTGAAAGCACTGAAAGCAAAAGCCGTATCAACTTTCTGAAACTTATCCGCGCAGGCAATACAGATTATCACATAAATGAACAGGCAATAAATTATATGAGGGAGAACAAGCTGCCCAATTATATTTTGGATATCATTACTGTCCACACGGATTTGGATTTTCCCGATGACAAGTCGTGGGAAGATTTTTTAGCAGCAAACAACATTGAAAAAGCTCATCACATAAAAATCGCGACAGAAGGCGCACTAACAGGGAGTATAGCTGAAAACGGAATATCAGACGATCTTGTAATTGTCAGCGATGATGCGGGTCAGTTCAATGTGTTTTTGCACGGTCTTTGCTGGATTCATGCTGAAAGGCTTATTGCAAAAATCGTGCCTTATACTGAAGAAGCAGGCAAAGACCTGGAAAATATCAGAAGCCGGATATGGGATTTTTACGACAAACTAAAAGATTACAAGCAACAGCCCACCGGTGAATTCAAAGAACAACTGGAAGCAGAGTTTGACGAAATTTTCACCACCCAAACTTCAAGCGCTATTTTAAACAATGCGTTGAAGAGACTTTGGAAAAACAAGACAGAACTGCTTTTGGTTCTGGAACGTCCTGAAATTCCTCTGCACAATAATACGGCTGAAAATTCGATAAGAGAATACGTTAAAAAGCGCAAGATGAGCGGTAGCACCAGAAGCGATGAGGGCCGTAGATGCCGGGACACTTTTGCCAGTTTGAAAAAAACCTGCTTAAAGCAGGGAATTTCGTTTTGGCGGTATCTCAAAGATCGTGTGTTCAAAAGACTTTCCATTCCACACCTTAGCGACCTGATCCAACAAAATGCTGAAAAGCAGGTTGCAGGTTCAATATAAATATAAAAAAAAATTGAGAATGCTGTTTTTGTACAGTCAAAAAATGTGCACAAAAAAATTCTGCGCACATCGGCGTATAGGTGCGTATAGTTTACCAGTAGTTATTGAGAAGTTACTAAAAAGTTTAAATAAAATCAGTAATCGGCTCGAAAAAAAATAATGAGAGATGAAAGGGACATGTGTTTATTTTAGCAG
>JABIYQ010000121.1 GCA_018702715.1 Desulfobacula sp.
ACCTATAATGCTCATTTTACCCTCAAAAAGGACGATATAGCCGTATATTTAGGGGGTATTTTAAGCGCATTCCATTTTATTACAATATGTTGCCTTGGCCCGACCCCAATCCCGCAATCCCGCGTTGCAGTTTTAGATGATTACCCTTTGGCGCGGTCTTTTCCCCAGACTTAAACAATGTTTCATCCTTGGTGGGTGATCCCGGCAATTTTGCAACGGCCTGTTGCAAAGTTGGGGGCTCCCCGTACTCACGAAAAAATCGAACCATGTAGCCGATATTTCGCTCAGAAAATCCCTTTACCTCAGTAAGTTCATTACGAATATCCTTGGCCAATCTGGGAATTATTCCGGCGCCCCAGCCTTCCATCTGTTGCTGTTGATGAATCATCCTTCCAATGTCCCAGTACATCAGTATCATTTCCACATTGGCGGAGAAGGCCGCTTTTATCTGAGCCTGACGGATTCGATCTTTGATCTCGTTTAGGAGACTGCTGTAAAAAACCACATCAAAATTCATTCCAAATCCTCTTCAAAATCACACGGATGAAGGCGGCCTGGGCGGCCTGGGCGGCCTGGGGTCGGGCCAAGCCAACGGATTGATATTTAATGAAAACCTCCCCAAAAATAGGTGCTTTCAGGCCCTATATCGCTCTTTTTGACGCCAAAAAACGAGACATAGAAAAAATAGCTCTTGCCTCATCCAAAACCTATAATGCTCATTTTACCCTCAAAAAGGACGATATAGCCGCATATTTAGGGGGTATTTTAAGCGCATTCCATTTTATTACAATATGTTACCTTGGCCCGACCTCAATCCCTGACCAATCCCTCAATTCTATTTTGTAACGTTTGAACTCAGGGGCTGACAGCGCGTCAGTGCTGGCAGTCCCTTGCAGTGATTGGTTAGGGCTTGTCAACAGGCTCAGTATAGGTTGTCTCAATATTTAGTAATGTTCGTATTTCATCCAACGCCTTAAGGTTTTGTGATGCTTTTTTTCTTGTGGAACACCAGTATCAATAACACCATAACCAATTAAATTTAAGCCGTGACTGGCCACTAAAATCTTTTCTTCCATTGGGAGACCAAAGATAATGATTTTTTGTAAAAAGTTATAGAAAGGAATTACCTTTGAAAATGATCTGAGTTTTGCTGACAAGGCATGGATATGAGCTTTTAGGTTTTTATCAGCTGGGCCACCGTTCATGATTTTGGCCTGATTTAATAACAAGACATGAGATATTTCAGATAATGTTTTCTTGAATTCAAGAATAGGCTCGAAAATGAATTTAAGGAGGTATTGCGAAATGGCGAAAACTACAACACCACCAATTATTGCTATTGTGAGATTATTCATAATTTTTTCGCCCTAACAGTCTGGATAGGTGGAAAATTTTCCACCTATAGCCTTTATAGCATGGAAAAAAATCCACCTAATTCTTATATTATAACATAAAACATGGAAAATTCAGCATTGGCTTTTCCATATATTGGGTTATAGGATCGATAGCATGGAAAATTCAAAACTATTCCGATCCGATCCCGATCTTCGCCTTATGGTCCAGGTGCGCCAGGTCCTGCGCTATCACCATCTTTTGCCACGCACCTACTGAAAAACGGGGTCAATATCCGGGTGGTTCAGGAACTTATGTGCCATGTCGACGTAAAGACCACCGAGATTTATACCCACGTCATGGAAAAGGACATTACCGTAGTTCAAAGCCCTCTGGACAGGCTTTTGTGAATTTGAATTTTTTGTTAAAGGTTCTTGCTCCCCACGGGAAAGACAGGCTCAGGGGGGGAGCGGAACAAGCAGGTTTTGATGGGATGCTCCATGTGAAAACCTCTGGTAAGTTATTGAGGGTTTGTATGGATAAAACAGTTAAACTGCTGGGATAATATTTGAACCGGAAAGAATGTCAAGGAAAATCGCTTATGGAATAGGGAACTGTTGAGGCGTTGACAAGAATTCCGGGAAGAGGAAAACGGAGATATCCCCCGAACTGATCCCCTTGAAAAACGGAAACCGGCGTTTACTGGAAAATAGGCAGGGGTCAAGCCTGCGGTGTAATATGAACATGCTGTCTGATACACTTGATATCTTCTCCCAGAAGGAACAT
>JABIYQ010000426.1 GCA_018702715.1 Desulfobacula sp.
TCCAATTCGTTTGCCCGCAAGATCAGCCAAAGTTTTTATGTCAGTGTTATCTTTATGAATGGCAAACTGAGCTGGAGAACTATAATAGGGCAGGGTGAATAAAAGAGCATTTTTTCTTTCCTTGGTAGGGGTCATGGATCCAATGGAAATATCCCATCGTTTTCCCCATTTCCCGGCTGTGATGAGATCCCAGTCCGGTGTAATGAATTTTACCTTTACACCCAGCCTTTTAGCAACTTCCTTTGCAACGCTGACATCAAATCCTTCCAGCTCTCCTTTATCGTTTAGATAGCTTTGGGGAGCATAGTTGGCATCTGTTGATACAACGATGGTCTTAGCCGCATAGATTTCTTCAAGAGCAGATGTTGCCGCAAAGGTATTTCCTGCAAAAAAAAGAAATACAAATGAGATCATAGCCCAGATTCGAAACATTTTTTTCATGATAAATCTCCTGTTCATCTTATATTGATTATTATTGTCCCGGAGCAAAACGCAACGGGAGTATTCTCTTAAGCCTGCTGACAAACATTAATTGCCAAGAAATTTTTACTAAGCAAATACGTATAAAGAACACCTGTGGATGTCAAGCGATTTTAAAGATTGGCTGGCTTCCAAATCTATCACAATAATATTAAAAATTTTTCTATGCGAAAGTGTTGATGGAGATTCATTTTCAGTTGGGTATATGTTTTACTTTATTTCATCTGCAGCCCTTATAATGTTTTTTAAGTTTATATATTTGAGATTGAAAATTATAGATTAATCTGGACCCTTTTTCTGGATGGGCACAAACCCCTATTGATTTTTTTAAAATCAGACTTATTTTCTTGCATATTCAACTGATCGGGATTGGAGTTTTTTACTAAACTAGTTTTGAGCATGAAATTTCAATTCCTTTTGTTATTTTTAAGGGGCATAAAATGAAAACATCTTTCCAGTGTACAAATACCAATTGTAATTTTCCAGGTAAAGGCCAATTTGAAATGACGTTTAATACAGAATCCATTGTTGATAGTAATAATATTGCCACGGTTTTCTGTCCGTTTTGTAAAAAACCGATGATGGCTTCAGAATTATTAACAAGCAGTAAAGAGTCAGTCATAAATATAGACAACATTCATTTGCCTTCCTGATTTATAGCATACAAGCTAAATATCTTTCTGGATAAATTCGTAGAGAATTTTTTCTTCCCGGGTGAGCGGTTTTTTTTCGTTCTGGATTTTATGAAGAAAATAATGAAAAAAATCATGACGCAGGCTATCTCTGCCGGACAGGACAAACCTTTTGTTTTGACCCCAGTTAATCACTGAGCCTTCATCATCTCCTTCAATAAACATCCCACATAAAATTTCGTCTTTATCTACAACAATATCAAAAAATCTAGTGCTTGAATCTTGTTCACAAGGTTCAGGGCAAGGATGAATTATCTGAAACTTAAATGTTTGCAAGGCAGGTGTCATTGCAATATATTTGACCTGCACACCTCGAGATTCTGCAGCCAAAAGCCTTGAATCAAGATGGTGTCCCTCTTTGGGTGACAGCCGGATATAAATTTCTTTTTTTGCCTTGTCGATCATCTCTTTAGCCTTGCCCATTGCAGCGATATATCCCTTTATTGTCCAGATGACATCTTTTTCAGGTTTCTGCTGAGCTTTTTTGATTTTTTTTTCAAGGGAAGAAAATACGGCTTCAAAATCCTGGCGCAGCCTTCGAATAAATTCTTCGGATGGTATGGGTGTGTACATACTTTTGCTGGATTCTATAACAAATCCTTTGGCTATAAGTGTTTCTAAAACATCATATATCCTGGCACGGGGGATGCCGGACTGACGGCTGAGCTGGGAACCGTTAACGGGGTGGTTTGTTGTCAGAGAAATATAGGCATTAAGGGCATAGTCTGACAGGCCAAGTTTTAATTCAGTGTTTAATTTTACCATAAAATACCTTTGATTCAGCTTTTTGACGGTACAATATTTATACGAAATATATCATTTTTATTCTTATAGTACCCTTGATTCTTTTGAGCTTGACATCAATATAGAGAGTTTGTTAATAAAAAACAAGAACAAAGTTACCCGGGCAGTAGTAACATTTAATTTTTTTGGCACAAAGCAAAATTTGGCTGTTTTTTCAAGCCTTTGAAAAAAGCCTATAAATATAAACCAAATAGTTGTGAGGTAAAGGCCATATGAAACGTAATTTTCATGCGGGAAGGCAACTTGGCTCTGGATTGAGTCTCAATATTCTAACCCGGGATGAGTTGGAAGAGATTCACTATGGAACCCTTGAAGTCCTTAATGAAACAGGTATTTTTGTGGAAGATGAAAATGCCATGGATCTTTTTGAGAAGGGTGGAGCTGTTGTTGACCGCGAGACAAAAATTGTAAAAATCCCATCATATATGGTGGAAGATGCCATTAGGTCTGCGCCTCCCAAGGTCGTGCTGTATGGCCGTGATCCCAAACATGATATTGTTCTGGAAAACACCCGGGTTTATTTTACCAATTTCAGTGAAGGCGTAATGGTGAATGATCCATATACAGGAGAAAACAGACCCCCTGTAAAATCAGACCTGATTGATTCTGCAAAAGTAATTGACGCTCTTCCTGAAATGGATTTTTGCGAAAAAGCCCTTGGCGCACATGATGTGAATCAGAATACAGTCCCTCTTCATAATGCCGAAGCATATCTGACCCATACAACAAAACATTGTGCATTTGGCCCTGGAAATGGTAAATTCTTAAAAAAAATTATTAAAATGGGTGAAGCCATTGCCGGTGGAGTAGATGCATTTAAAAAACGGCCCCTTGTTTCTTTTACAACCTGTCCTGTAAGCCCTTTGAAATTAATTTCCGACTGCTGTGAAATTATCATGGAAGCTGCAAAAAACAATGTGGTCTGTAATATTTTATCCATGGCAATGGCCGGGGGTACATCTCCTGTAACCCTGGCAGGTACACTTGTGAATCATAATGCTGAAGTTCTTTCAGGAATCACCTTGGCACAGCTTACCCGCAAAGGCACCCCTGTTATTTATGGAAGCTCCACCACTGCCATGGATTTAAAACTTGCCTCAGCCAGCGTGGGCACTCCGGAGTGTGCGGTGATAAGTGGTGCAGTGGCTCGTCTTGCCCGATATTATGCCCTGCCCAGTTATGTGGCCGGTCAGTAGGGCGACAGTAAAATATCCGATACCCAGACTGGCCATGAAAAAACTCTAACCGGACTTATTCCCGCATTGGCAGGCGCCAATATGATTTATGGTTCGGGGATGCTTGAAAGCGGCATTACCTTTGATTACGGTCAACTGGTTTTAGACTGTGAGTTTGCGCGTATGATTAAACATACGATTCAGGGTATTCCTGTTAATGATGAAACGCTTGCCATCGATCCTATCAAGGAGATAGGTCCGGGCGGGGATTATCTCATGCACAAACACACATTTAAACATATGAGAAGCCAGTCGCAGCCGGAATTGATTAATCGAAAAATGCGGGCCAACTGGGAGAATTCAGGCGCAACCACGGCCCACGCAAGAGCCATGGAAAAGGTACGAACCATATTGGAAAATCATATACCGGCTCCCCTTAAAGATGATGTGCTTGCAAAGATTCGATCAATTGTTGTGGAAACGGAAAA
>JABIYQ010000392.1 GCA_018702715.1 Desulfobacula sp.
TAAACGCAACTATGCAAGCCTGACCCCGCCTATTAAGGACCTAAGCCCAAAAGTTGAGAAAACCCTAATGTTGCAAAGCCATGAAGGGTAAAATTTTTATGCAACGTTAGGGTTAACATGTTTATCAGATGGGTTTCATGGCACTCATGTATGTGCGCAATTTTGTTCCAATTAGTTCAACACTGGTCGAACGGATAGCCTCATTGGCCTTTATGAGTTCTATATTGTCCACACAATTATTTTCAATATCAAGTCCTTTGCCAATGACATCAATATCAAGTTTTTCAATGAAATCTGCAAGCAATGGAATGGCTTTATGGTTAAAAAGATAACACCCGTATTCAGCTGTATCGGAAATAACCACATTCATTTCATAAAGTTTTTTCCTTGCAACAAGATTTGCGATCAAGGGAAGCTCATGAAGTGATTCATAGTAGGCGGATTCTTCTCCGATCCCTGTAGATACCATGGTATCAAAGGCTAATTCCACACCTGCCTTAACAAATGCTATCATGAGAATGCCATTGTCAAAGTATTCTTGCTCAGGAATGTCCTGATCTGTTGATGAAGATTGTTCAAAAGCGGTTTGAGCAGTTTCATCTCTCCATTTGAGCAGATCAGCATCATCATTTGCCCAGTCTTCCATCATGGTTTTTGAAAATTTTCCTGACATGATATCATCCATGTGCTGGTGAAACATAGGTTCAAGAAGGGTTTTTAATTCATTGGAAAGTTTGTAAGCCATAAGTTTTGAAGGGTTGTCAAGTCGATCCATCATATGGGTGACGCCGCCGTGTTTTAAAGCCTGAGTAATAGTTTCCCATCCATATTGAACCAGTTTTGATGCATATTGGGGGTCAACTCCCTTTTTAATCATTTTGTCGTAACACAAAAGTGACCCTGTCTGAAGAACACCGCAGAGGATGGTTTGTTCTCCCATGAGATCAGATTTTACTTCAGCTACAAAAGAAGAATGAAGAACGCCTGCCCGATCTCCTCCAGTACCACAGGCATAGGCTTTGGCAAGTTCCATCCCTTTGTTTTTGGGGTCATTTTCTTTGTGGACTGCAATAAGCGTTGGAACGCCAAACCCCCGTTTATATTCTTCCCTGAGTTCTGTTCCGGGTGCCTTTGGCGCCACCATGATAACAGTGAGATCTTTTCGGATCTGTATGCCTTCTTCCACAATATTAAATCCATGGGAGTAAGACAGACATGCATCCCGCTTCATCAGGGGCATTACAGATTCTATCACATTTGTATGTTGTTTGTCCGGAGTCAGGTTGATCAAAAGATCTGCTTTGGGGATCATCTCCTCATAGTTTCCTATATAAAATCCGTTTTCCGTTGCGTTTTTCCAGGATTGTCGTTTTTCATTAATGGCAGCATCTCGCAGAGCATAGGATACATCAAGGCCACTGTCGCGCAGATTCATGCCCTGATGAAGTCCTTGGGCTCCGCACCCGACGATGACAACTTTTTTGCCTTTTAGCGCTTCAACACCGTTGAAATCCGATGAACCCATAAAACGGCATTGGGACAATTCTTCTAATTGTTGTCTCAATGCCAGGGTATTAAAATAATTTTTGCCCATGATATTCTCCTCATTAATTGAATTTAAATTAAGCTATTGTATTAATGAACTAAATTTATCATTGCGTCAAATGAATCATTTGCAATATTGTATTTCAAATAATGCAATATAATATGAATTTTAACATTGCAAATAATTGTCATAGTGCCATGCTTTATTGCGCAATTTGAAATATCATGTTAGACAGAACCTGATACAACCCATGTAAATAAGGTAAATAATGGACATTCGAAATTTAAAACTTTTCAGGCATCTTGCAGGAAGCTTGCATTTTTCAAGAACCAGTCAGGCATGCTATATCACACCTTCAGCTTTGACACGGGTGATCCAGAGGCTTGAATCAGATCTTGGCAAAAAGCTTTTTCTCCGTGATAACCGGTCCGTGGAGTTGACTCCGGCCGGAATTGCATTTAAGAAATATAGCGACGATGTTCTTGGGCGATGGGCAAGGCTTAATGACGAGCTGTCTTCTGAAGATATCCTGGAAGGAGAACTATCACTGTATTGTTCTGTGACAGCAGCCTATGGCATACTCCCTAATATCATGGCAAGATATCGAAAGGCCCATCCCAGCGTCAAAATACACCTTGAAACAGGAGATGCAGCCAAAGCTCTGGTCAAGCTTTCAAACCAGGATTCAGACATGGTCATTGCAGCCAGGCCGGATGTTTTGTCCAAAGATCTTGTCTTTAAAACCCTGGCTCAGACGCCATTGGTTTTTATTGCACCCCTGCAATATCCTGAGATCATCATAAAAAAAGCGGGCAGTATAGACTGGGAAAAAACCCCTTTAATTATCCCTGATCATGGATTGAGCCGTGACCGCATAGACAAGTGGTTTGCCAAGGAAAATTTTATCCCCAATATTTACTCCCAGGTGGCAGGCAATGAGGCCATTATCGTCATGGTCAGCCTTGGCTGCGGTATTGGACTTATTCCCAGAATGGTGCTTGAAAAAAGTTCTTTTTTTGACAGGGTAAAAATCCTGGATAAAACCCCGCAAATGCCGCCTTTTGTAATTGGTCTTTGCACCCGAAAAAAAAGCCTTACCAACTCAAGAATCAAGGCCTTATGGAACATTGCAAATTGAATTCATTGGTCTTACCCATACAAAAGCATTTTCCCGATATCAAAGATGCCCTTGAAACCTTTCGATGTGCAGTGATTAAGGCTCCACCAGGAGCCGGGAAAACCACCCGGGTGCCATTGGCCCTTCTGGAAGAACCCTGGCTTGGGAATAAAAAAATTATTGTGCTTGAACCCAGACGTCTGGCAGCTATTTCCTGTGCAGCCCATATGGCCGATATTTTAAAAGAAAAGGTGGGGCAGACCATTGGGTATCAGATCCGATTGGATAGAAAAATCAGCAAGAGCACCAGGATAGAAGTGATCACCGAGGGTATCTTTACCCGAAAAATTCAAAATGACCCGTTTTTGGAAAATATCGGGCTGGTGATTTTTGATGAATTCCATGAAAGAAATATTCACAGTGATCTCGGGCTTGCCCTTTGCCTGGATTCCTTTGAAGCATTGCGCAATGATTTACGCATTCTTGTTATGTCCGCCACAATGAATGTTGCTGCTGTATCAACTCTTATGGGGAATGCGCCTGTTATCGTTTCAAAGGGGCAAAACTTTCCTGTAAAAACAATATATGTCCCTGCTTTGGACAAGCAAAATAAAGTGGTTCCAAAGGAAATTGCCTGCGCTTTAGCAATAAAACGTGCCTTATCAGAAGCCTGCGGGGATATGCTGGTCTTTCTACCAGGTGTAAGGGAAATTCAACGACTGTATTCAATTCTAAAACAAGATTTGGATTTAAAGATTCATGTTCATCCTTTATATGGAAATTTGTCCACTAAAGACCAGGCCCGGGCTTTTTGTCCATCAAATCCTGGTGAGCGAAAAATTGTACTTGCCACATCCATTGCTGAGACCTCCATCACAATAGAAGGTATCGGTATCGTAATTGATGCCGGTCTCATGCGTATTCCAAAGTTTTCCACACAGACAGGAATGAGTCTTTTGTCAACAATACCCGTTTCAAAAGCCTCTGCAGACCAAAGAAGGGGGCGGGCAGGGAGAACGGCACAGGGTAGTTGTTACAGGTTATGGTCTCAATATGATCATAAAATGCTTAAGGCATTCACAAGACCTGAGATCTTAAGTGCTGATCTTGCACCGGTTGTTTTAGAACTTGCTGCCTGGGGAGTTTCAGAACCCGGACAATTAAAATGGATTGACCTGCCCGATGAAAACTCCTTTGAACAGGCAAGAAATTTGCTTAAAACCCTGGGAGCCCTTGATGAAAATGGACGGATAACGCTTCATGGTAAAAAAATGGTATCTGTTGGCCTGCATCCCAGGTTTGCCCATATGGTTATCAAGGCAGAAAAAAAAGGCCAGGGCCTTTTGGCCTGCAGGATTGCAGCTCTTCTCAATGAGCGGGATATTATTGGGGCCGGTCATGCCAGAATCGATCCTGACATCCGGATTCGCCTTGAGATCATTGAAGACATGATCAATAAAAAAATGACATGGCAAAAAGATTTTAAGGTCAACAATTTTAAGCTTAACAATTTTAAAGTCAAAAAAGGGACGATTCACAGGATCATTGCATCAGAGAAAAAGATGGTAAGAGATTTTAACATAAAATCAACAAAGATAGATATTGAAAAAGCAGGCGTTTTGATTGCCCATGCATATCCTGATAGGATTGCCAAAAAAAGAAACAATCAGGACAACACTTTTTTAATGGCATCCGGAAAAGGAGCGTTTTTTACAGAAGCAAACAGCGTTTCCATAAACGAATATATTGTTGCGATTCAACTTGATGGCAATCCTCAAAATGCAAAGATCTTTCTTGCAGTTCCTTACTCAAAAAAGGAGCTTGAACTGGATTTTTTTGACTCTTTTAAAAATATTCAAACGCTTACATGGGATAAAAACACCCATAGTATAAAGGCAAAAGAAAAAACCATCCTGGGTGCTTTGGTGCTAAAACAGAATATCACATCAGATATTGACCCGGACATGGCCTGTGATATCCTGATCAAGCACATTCAAAAGGCAGGACTAAAGCTGTTGCCATGGACTAAAAAATTAATGAGCCTTAAAGAACGCGCTATATTTCTTAAAAGCACAGGATACTTTCCAGATTTGCCGGATGTTTCAGATAAGACTCTTGAAGAGCAAATGAAAATTTGGTTAAAACCTTTTATCTCAGGTGTTTTTTCTTTAAAACAACTTGGCAAAATCGATCTTGGTGCAGCCTTTTTATCCATGATGACCTGGGATCAGAAACAGACCATAGAGAAAATGGCCCCAACCCATGTTATCATTCCAAGTGGATCTAAAAAACCACTCAAGTACTACAGCAAAAATGGTCTTCTTGATTCTCCCATCCTTGAAGTTAGACTCCAGGAAATGTTTGGCCTTTGTTCAACCCCGAAAATTGCCGGGCAAACCATTCCTGTTACCCTCCATCTTCTGTCGCCGGCAGACCGACCTGTGCAAGTAACAAAGGACCTTGAAAGCTTTTGGAAGAACACTTATAAAGATGTGAAAAAAGATTTGATGGGAAGATACCCAAAACATTTCTGGCCTGATGATCCCATAGACGCCAAACCAACAAATCGTGTGAAACCAAAAAAAGTCTCTAAAGAGATTATCTGATTGCGCTCACATTTGAAACAGGCTATTAGTAACATAAAAAAGATGTAACTATTTAGCTCTTATGTTTGAAACCGCCCTATCTGATAGATATTTGTTTCGATGCTAAACGCTTAGGGTTCACTCAAAAATTAATTACCAATTTTGGGA
>JABIYQ010000460.1 GCA_018702715.1 Desulfobacula sp.
AAAGCCTGACCCCAATCGAATTTGCCAAATCCGAAAGTTGAGATTAAAAAAAATAGAGAATTGAAATTTACTTAATTATTTGACAGTATTTTTTTAAATTGTTATATTTACAACAGGCACAACTTGTATCTCACTTAGTTTTTGTTGATCCCAGTAATCTAATTTATTGCTTTTAACCAACCAAATTTTAAAATCTGCCAAAGGCAGAAAACGAAAAATTCCAACTAATTTTGAATGGCAGCATAAGCCTCCTTGCTGCCCCAAAGGAGGGTAAAATGGCCGGCAAAAAGAATCCAAAATCTTTAATAAGTCATGTTGAAGCCGTTAAAAAAGGAAAATTAGTATTTGAAGATGCCTTTGGTGGGGTCACAAGAATGATCCTTGATGCGGGTATTCAAAAAATTTCTGTTAAAGGTAAAACAACGTATCAGTTCGATCTGTTCAGCCAGGGGAAAAAACATATAGTGGGGATGTACGATGAAATAAACAGTTTTGTTTCATTTGTGAAAGATGCTTCAGAAGGTGGATCTTCGAGAGAAATGGCCTTTGTCCTTGTTGGGGAACCCGGCAATGGGAAAACTTTTTTTGTTGATTTTCTTTGTGCGCGATATAGAGAATTCCTTAGCATCCCTAAAAACAGAAAATATACATTCAAATATATTAATCTTGATCAGATTGGAGGCTATGGTAAAATTAATTTTATTGAATCCCAGACTTACGAAGATCCCATGATCCTGGCAATGAGTCTTTGTGAAACCCAAAATGAATCAAAAGAATTTTTTTCGAAAAAATTCAAATTTACGGATAAACAGATAGAGAGTCTCTATGATAAATATCGTCCTTTGGGTGCTTGTTCTGCTTATATCTTTAATCAGATCCGGGAACACACGAATAATGATATTACAAAGATGTTGTCTTTTATTGAAATTGTGCCGGTTCCATTAATTGAAAGCCTGGGAACAATAACAGGAAAATATCCTGCAAAGGATAAGATCACATCATCGGCCGTGGATCTTATGGGAGAAGAATCTATTCAAAGGCTTCTTCATATTTCGGATTCAAACAATCCCTATCGATTTGATTTAAGGAGAGGAGCACTTGCAAGGGTAGCTGGTGGCGGTATTCACTTCAGCGATGAAATTTATAAAAATAAAAAGGATTTGGTTCAGGTTTATCTTGGAGTGATTCAAAATAGAATGATCGAAATGGACGGATTTAAATGGCCGATTGATACGCTTATCATTGCTACAAGTAATAATTCTGAATTTGATACTTTTCTTTCTGAGAAAGAAGAAGCACCAATCATTGACCGTTGCAGAATATGCTATGTCGAACATAATACAGATTATAAAAATCAAAAATTATTAACTAAGTATGCCATTGGTACAGATACAAAACGCTCTCTTGATTCGAAAATACTGCATCAGGATCCTAATTTAAATTATGCAGCTTCTGTTGGTGTTGTTCTCACAAGATTGCCCAGATCCGATAAGTTAACCCCGATCGAAATCATGAAACTGGCCGCAGGAGAGGTTGCCGGGGAAAAGAGCCTTAAAACCCTTGCTGAATTGATTGATATGTTAAATCAGGATACAGATATCACCAAAAGATTCGGGCAAAAAGGTATGGGGCAAAGAAACCTTGGCCGCGCTGTACAGCTTCTTTTAGAGAGTTCTGAAACCAATGAAGGTCAGTGTATGTTTGCCCTGGATATTTTCAATGCCCTTGAAAGAACCGTTCTTGATTATGTTCAAGAACCTTCTGACCGGGCAAAATTTAAAGAAGATTTGAAAATTGCAAGGGGGCTATATCGTGAAAGGATCATGACTGAAATGTTCAATGCCTATATGGATGAACCTCTGGCAATTAAAAAGGATGTGCTCAATTATGTTAACATGATTATTGGAGTTGATGCAGAACACTTAGGTCCGGACATGATGTGGAAATATAAGGATCCACAGACAGGCGACCTTAAAGCGCTTAAAATAGATGAAAGATATATTAAAAATGTTGAAGAACGACTGGGTTTGAAAACCGAAGAACAAAGGGCATCTTTTAGAAATTCCATCAGAAAGATTTATGGGCAAAAGCTTTCTGTGGATGCAAATTATGATTTTATGGATAATCTTGAACTGGTTAAGGCGATTACCGATGTCAGGCTTAAATCTGATATTGCCGGAGCCGGCTCATTAATTGGAGCCCTTGCCAACAGAACCAATGAAGAAAATCAAAAGCTCTATGACAGGATGACTTATACCATGAATGAAAAACTTGGATATTGCAGAACCTGCGCCCAGAAAACCATCGAGTATTTCTGTAGTCAGGAGGACGATAAATAGGGAGGTGTGAATAATGATAACCCTTGATGAACTCCTTGAAAGAGACAGAAAAAGAGAAGAAGACGGATTTAAACGCAAAATTCGTATTGGAAGAATAGTCAAACCAGGATCAGGTGGAAAAGATAAAATCATCATTGTCCCGACGACTGTTGAAGAGAAATTTGTACATGATGAAATAAACCTGGATCAAAAACCGGAAGAAGGAGAACCCACCGGCGGAACAGGTGAGGGTGAAGAAGGTGATATCATTGGAGAACAGCCTGTCCGCCCCGAAGAAGGAGAGGGAAAAGAAGAAGGTGCCGGAGAAGGCCCTGGAGAAGGCAAGGAGTCAGACCATGAACTTGAATCCAATGCCTATGAGCTTGGCAAAGTTTTATCCCAGGATTTTGCTTTGCCAAATTTACAGGACAAAGGGAAAAAAAGAACCCTGGCAAGATATGTATATGATCTGACAGATAAAAACAGAGGTGTGGGTCAGATTCTGGATAAAAAATCAACATTAAAAAAAATCGTAGAAACCAATGTTACGCTTGGAAATATTCCAGATATAGCAAATATTGATACAACAAAATTTATTATTTCTCCCCAGGATATGATTTACAGGATTTTATCCAGGGAAAAAGATTTTGAGTCCCAGGCCCTGATCTTCTTTTTAAGAGATTATTCAGGCTCAATGGGCGGTAAAGTGACCCAGGCTGTAGTTTCCCAGCATGTCATGCTGTATTCCTGGCTTTTATATCAATATGAAAAGCAAGTTGAAACAAGGTTTATCCTTCACGATACAGAAGCCAAGGAAGTATCGGATTTTTACAAGTATTATTCTTATAAAGTTGCCGGAGGCACCAAGGTATTTGCAGCCTTTAAAATGGTAAATGATATTGTTGAAAGAGAAAATCTGGCACAGAACTATAATATCTATGTCTTTCATGGGACGGATGGCGATGACTGGGATAAAGAAGGAAAACAGACCCTTGCTGAGATTGAAAAAATGTTTAACTATGTGTCCAGAATCGGTATTTCCATTGTAGAACATACCTATGTCGGATCAAAACAGACAGAAGTTGAAAAGTATTTGAAATCATCGGGTATCCTCAATAAACACAGCAGCTTGATCAAACTGGATGTTATGAACGAAAATGCAGATGACTCAAGAATTATTCAAGGCATAAAAAGACTTATTTCATAAAATTGGACTAAACTTAAATATTTGAAGAAAACCATAATAGGCGGGGTCAGGCTTGCATAGTTGTGTTTATTGCTAAATAAACGCAA
>JABIYQ010000259.1 GCA_018702715.1 Desulfobacula sp.
TTGAATTTATTATATTTATTCGGTTTTTCAGACTACCGATTTCAACACCCTTTAATAGAGAAAATGTAATTTATTTTTAAAAGAAAGCATAACACTTTCCCCCGGAAAAGAACCGGAGTAATCTTGTTCTGAAAATGCGGCAATCCTGATCTGCTATTCTGGAGTCTTATAATCAGGCAAAAATACGGGAGCTTTTAAATGCCTTTCGAAAATGAAAATTTCTCTGAGTTGAACCTGGGCAAGATTAGGGATTATGTACAAGGCTGGGTAAAAAATTATCCTTGCATCCAAAAAATTTCTTTATATCGAGCCGGCCTCGAATTCAAAAGCATTCCCGAAGATGACGATGATGTAAAATACATCATAGTTGCACAAGCGCCTTCGAATCCATTGTCTCGCAAGAAAAATAAAGATGGATCGTGTACTTTTTCCTTTGAGTACAAAGACATCAAATTGGGTGCAGAAATAAAAAAGCTTCCCTCACAAAAAAAAAGCATTGAGTCCTTTCCAAAACTACCCCGATATCAAAATGGTATTTTGGAGGAGCTTTCCATCGAATGCCGTGATGCTACATTAGAAATCAAGGCGATGGATGGTATTGATCATCTTGTCGATGAAGCGATTCAACGGTATCCAGAATTGAAAGATATTCGTGATTACTACGATTGGATAAAATCGAGTCCGCGGGAACATATTATAAAATGCATACCTGATTTTTATGCAATCAAAGATGCCTCTTTATACTGGCAGCGGATCAATAACTGGTTCTGGCTTACCATTAATCCTGGAGAAGATATTTCTGGGTACAATGAGGAGGCGGACGACTACATAAAGGAAAATGAGAAAGAAATTCTTTATCCATGCTCAAATAATCAGACATCAAAAAGTGTGGAGAATCTGAAGTCAGAAGAAACGGTATCGCAAATTTTAATTTGTGAGAATGATAACCTTGAAAAAAATGAATCAAAGCAGTCACAAAATGGGTTTTCCTTCACTTTAAATGAAGATTTATGGGAAATTCAATTTGAGGACAAAAAAGTATCCATGATAGACATTATCCCCATCCGATATATCGTTGAAGCTCTGAAGTACCCGGGCGAGGTGTTGGACTATTCGCAGGTCGTCACTACTGTTTCTGGAGCAAATGAAGCCCTGGATATTGACCAGGATCATTCACAGATGAGCCAAGCTCAACTGGAGGAAGAAGGTCTGAGCATTGACAATATTTCCTATGACAATGACATTCAGAGCACCTTTGAAGTCCTTCTTGAGCTTGCTGACACTTGCCAATGGGAAAAGCTTAATAAAGGAATATCCGTTTTTGAAAAAACCTATGAGGCAAAGATTATACTTGACACCAAGGGTTCTCCATCCCGGTGGCGCAGGAAGACTCCCAAACAGCTGAAGAAGGCTTTAGACTTGGTCAGCAAGTCACGGAAAGCGGGTGTCAAGAATTTTGAATATAAATTCCCAGCCCTTTATGAACATTTAAATAAATATTTAAAAATAAATAAAGGATTAATCTACGATCCTCCAAAAGGTTTTCCAATATGGGAAATTCGAGATAGAAAATAACCTCCAGGACCTTATTCAATAGCCATCACTCAAGCCTGCATTATAGAAAAATGCAGGCTTTTTTTTTGTTTTTTTCAAAAAAATCGAAAGCATTTTTCCACCATTCGAAAAAATTTTTCTACCAATCGAAAGCATTTTTCGAATCTTTACCCATTGAGGGGTCATAAGGGCTCACAAAAAATCAACTTTATGATAGGTGAAAAAATGAATGAACAAGTTCTACAGCAATTAGAAAAAAAACTTTCAGAAAAATTTCCATTTGGAATTCCCAGAAAAGAAATTGGACGTGCTACCGGGAATGTCCTTCATCCAAGAACTCAAGCAAACCTTGATTGTCTTGGACAAGGAATTAAGGGCAGGTTTAAAATTGGAAGAAATACAATTTATCCTGTCCAAAATGTAATTGATTTCCTTCAATCCAAAATGACCACTGCTGCATAGGAGGAAAACATGCTAAACACACCCTTTATCGTGGATATTAAGTCCCAAAAACAGATAATAGGTCATGAGCAGGTTGTAGATGCTCGGGAATTAAATTTATCAAGCTTCCGCGAGGGGATTCCCTTTACAACTATAGAAATCGCTGAGTCGACAAGGAAACGCCATGACAATGTTCTCAGGGATACAAAATCAATGCTGATGGAATTATATAGACGAGGGGGTGTCCTCAATTTTGAGGAGACCTATAAGGCATGAAATGAAGCGCTTGATCAAGAAAAAAATATGCAAAATCGGTCTTTTCATTGCCGGGAATACTTTGACCTACCTTCCCTGTTGGAACTGGAGTTCTCGGCTGATTGATCGTTTGATTGAGGCAAGTGAGAGAGAGTAATGAATCGGGACGGGTTTGTTTTTCTGCATAGAAAACTCTTAGACTCAAGGGTTTTTCAGAACGAAGGCCTGTTAAAGACCTGGATATGGTGCCTTCTAAAAGCAGGCCATCAGGAAAGGTGGGTCCCCGTTAAAACAGGATCTGGTGAAACAGAAGTTTTTCTGAAAGAAGGTCAATTCATTTTTGGACGAAAAACTGCAGCTAAAGAATTGAAGATGAAACCATCGACGGTTAATGATCGAATGCAAAAATTAAAAAAGCTCAAAAATCTCGACACCCAACCCGACACCCACTTTACGATCGTAACCATTGTCAATTGGGATGATTACCAAGCTCTCTGTAAAAAACCGACACCCACCCCGGCAACCAGGCAACAACCAGGCAACACAAACAATAAAGTTAATAATCTATATACATCAAATTTCAAAAAATTTTGGGATAATTATCCAAAGAAAACCGGCAAGGGTGCAGCGTATAAAGCATACCAAAATATTAAAGGCCAAAAACCTTCTTTGATGGAAATTTTATCATCACTTGAAGCCCACAAGAAAACCGAGCAATGGCAAAATAAACAATTTATCCCCAACCCCGCTACTTGGTTGAATCAACGAAGGTGGGAGGATGAGATTGAGCCTGACGGACCAAAAAACATTCCATCAAAACAAAAAATCATGGTGTACGAGGTGACAGATGGATCATAAAGCGGCTTTAATTCAGTACTACACGTCATTTGATGGGTTTTATTCCCATTATTTTCCGCAGCATAAAGTATTGGCAAATGGTGAATGGCAAGTCCATTGCCCGTTCCATGAAGACAAAAATCCGAGCATGTCAGTAAGCCCCCAGACCGGACTTTTTAAATGCCATGGCTGCAACGCACAGGGTGATTTCATCAAATTCTACATGATGAAAACCGGAAAA
>JABIYQ010000144.1 GCA_018702715.1 Desulfobacula sp.
CAGAGTGTTTCATCATTATTGAAAACTGCACATCTTTTCCAACCATTTCCTAAATCTATGAATAATGATAGTGCATTCTTTGATAGGATACATTATTATTTACCTGGATGGGAAGTTCCTAAATTCAAACCAGAACATTTCACAGATAGATATGGATTCATAGTAGATTACTTTGCAGAATTTTTAAGAGAAATGAGAAAAAGAAATTTTAGTGACCAACTAAGTAATCATTTCAAATTAGGGAATAATCTCAATCAAAGAGATGTTATTGCTGTTACAAAAACATTTTCAGGATTAATAAAACTATTATACCCTGATCAAAAAGTAACTAAAAAAGAAGTAAAACAAATTCTGGAATATGCTTTAGAAGGAAGGAGACGTGTAAAAGAGCAACTTAAAAGGATGGGTGGGATGGAATTCTTTGATGTTAACTTTTCATATATTGATAACGAAACTTTAGAAGAACATTTTGTTAGTCTACCTGAATCAGGAGGGAATAAGTTAATACCTGAAGGTGTAATGAATCCAGGAAATATCTTCACTGTAGGATATGCAGATGGAACAAAAATAGGAGTATATAAAATAGAATTACAAGTAGTAAATGGAACTGGGAAATTTAATAAAACAGGTCTAAATTCAAATAGTAAAGCAAAAGAAGCAGCAAATACCGCAGTAAATTATTTTAAAGCAAATGCAAAAAGTATAAGCCAAATGATTAAAGTAAAAGAAAAAGATTATTTTTCACATATTCAAGATTGTTTTGGAGTAGGAATGACTTCAGATATAGCATTAGCATATTTTATTAGTTTATGTTCAGGTGATCTAAATAAACCTGTAGATGAACAATTGGTGGTACTTGGAACAATAACTATTGGCGGTTCAATAAATAATATTGAAAATCTTGCAGATCAACTTCAAATTTGTCTTGAAGCAGGTGCAAAAAAAGTATTATTGCCTATGGCATCAGCAGGAAAAATGTCCTCAGTACCTCCAGAATTATTCAGTAAGTTCCAAATAGCATTTTACTCAGATCCAATAGATGCAGTATACAAGGCATTAGGGTTTAACAAATAGGTATGCTCAATGAATCAGGAAAAAAACCTAACTGAAATAAAAGAAATCCTCATTAAACGAGGAAATGAGTTATTGAATGAAAAAAAAGTAGATTTAGTTAGATTCACAGATAATATCGAATCTGATAAATTAATGAATGATTTTGAAAATACTCCTCACGCATATGTTCTTGCTTGTGTTATGGATCGACAAATAAAAGCAGAAAGAGCTTGGCAAATTCCATATAGAATTTCTACTTTAATTGGATCATTCAAATTCAGTGATTTACAAAAACTTAGTTTGGATAAATTAAAAGAATATTTCAACAATAATAGTCTTCATAGATTTAATGAAACTATGGCTGAAAATTTTTATGAAACTATCCAATTAATTCATAAAAAATACGATGGAGATGCAGTAAATATTTGGAAAGATAATCCAAAGAGTGCAACAATAGTAAGAAGATTTCTAGAGTTTAAAGGAATCGGAATTAAAATTGCTACCATGGCCACAAATATTCTTGCAAGAGATTTTAAAATCCCTATGCAAGATCACTTATGCATAGATATTTCTCCAGATGTTCAAGTAAGAAGAGTTTTCTGGAGGATAGGATTTATTGATAAAGATTCAAATAATGATGAGCTGATTTATTGTGCAAGAGAATTATATCCTGGATATCCAGGAATATTTGATCTTTCAGCTTGGGAAATTGGAAGAAACTGGTGCAGACCAAAAAATCCTCAATGCGAGAAATGTTATTTAAATAATAACTGCCAAAAAAATTTGGAATGATAAAATGACTGATGAAATAAAAACTCCATTGGACAAGGCATGTGTTGTTCTTGCAGGAGCAAAAACCTGTAAATCATACACTATTAAATAGAAGGCTTTTCTAGCTTAAGTGAACTGAACTCTCCTCGTACTTCGGACATATAGACTCTCTTCAGTCGAAGTTAATTATCGTGAAAATTTAACTGAGCCTTCGGCTTTTTTTCTTGCAGAAAAAACGTATAACAAGGATTTAGAGATTACACCTTGCAGACTCCACCCCTTTTTCTTTTCCTTCTCTCTTCGCTTCGCTCAGGAGGTTTCAAGAAAATTCTTTAAATTTAGATGTTATATTTCATTTCTAAGCAGGCCTTTTTTCCTCAACCACCAACATTAGAAAGTTTTTTATAAATCAAAAAAAACCCAATCCTATGAATGAAATATTTATTCCCAATAGTCAAACAATAATTGAAATATTTGGCGGTCAAAAATCTTATCAAGTCCCAGTGTGATCAAGATTTTAATTCCGCCCCAAAATCCGGGAATGTACTTTCCCGGCCCGATTTAATTCAATCTATCTAATTCCCTTAAAAATAAATTTTTCAAAATTTAATTCCTTCCATATAATTCCATTTCGTACCCAACGATGTTTACATGGAGGGAATGATGGATCCGATACCTTGTCCCGGTTGCGATTCGTTTTTCGTGCCAAGAAACAAACTACAGATTTTTTGTACCGATCCGGATTGTCAAAGGATCAGAAAAGCCCTATGGCAAAAACAGAAACTGGCATGTGACCCGGAATACAAAAAAGATCAAAAATTGGCTAATCAGAAATGGCTTCAAAATACCCCCGATTATTGGCCAGGCTATCGCCTAAGAAATCCTAAAAAAGTCGATAGGAACCGCTCTTTACAGAAAATCAGAAACTGTAAAAGTCAAAAAAACAAGGCCCCGTTTAAGGCATCAAAAACAATCGGTATTGCAAAGATGGACTCGAGCAAATCCAGGAATCAAGGGCTTTTAGGCCAATATTGGCTTGTTCCAGTCGTTGCAAAGATGGACCCGGTAAAAATTTTTATCGCTACAGCCCCAGTCTGTTCGCCATAATTGCAAAGATGGACTCGAGGACTGGAGAAAAATTTTGTGTTACAGAGATCATGAACCCCATCAGACCAGGAGGGCATCATGATAAGAAAAAAAGTACTTATTCAAGACCGGATACGCTGTACCGGCAAGAGTTTTTGTTTTATCCCTCACCGTTTCCTTACAGACGGTTTTTTACAATCATTGACCCGGCATGAGTTGGCATTATACCTTTTTCTTGTGTTGGCCTCAGACAAACATGGTCTTTCATATTATGGGGACAAAAGCATCTGCTCTAAACTGGGCCTCAAAGAGGAAGACTATCTTTTTGCCCGCAGTTGTTTGATCCACAAAGACCTTATCGTTTATGACGGCACTCTGTTCCAGGTGCTTTCCCTGCCGCAAAGTGCCCATAAAATATAAGGAGGAACAATGATTGACATGAGAATGATTTTTGAAATCCACCGGTTAAAAGATATGGGAATGTCCAATCGAGAAATCGCAAAAGCAATTGGTTGCAGCAGGAAAACGGTATCAAAATATATCTCCAACCCAGAGTTGAAACCATCTAAAAGGAAAGGCCGAACACTGAAACTGTCACCATACCACGACTATATCCGGGAAATAATAAACAAATATCCAAAGCTCAAAGCCCCCGTTGTTTTACGCCAGATACAAGAAAAGGGTTTTGATGGTGAAATAAGCATCTTGAGAGATTTTCTGCGTAAAATCCGGGGAAAGTCCTCAAAAAAGCAGGCGTATAGCCGATTTGAATCAGACCCCGGGCAACAAATGCAGGTTGACTGGGGGCATTTTGGGACCATTTCTTATGGAAAGACCAAAAGAAAGCTGTATGGGCTTGCAGTTATCGAATCCCACAGCAGGATGCTTTATGTTTCTTTTACCCATAGTCAGAAACAGGAAGCCCTTCACCAGGCTTTGTTTGATGCTTTTAAGTATTTTGGCGGCCTCCCGGAAGAACTTGTTGTGGATAACATGATCACAGCGGTGACAGAACGGACGGGCGCTCTGATACGTTTTAATGACAATTTTCTTTATTTTTTACTCCCCCTTGGTATCAAGCCTGTGGCCTGCAACATTCGGTCGCCCCATGAAAAAGGGAAAATTGAAAGAAGCATTCATTATATTCGGCACAATTTCCTGCCATTAAGACAATTTAACAACCTGCCAGAACTCCAGTCCCAGGCTATGGAATGGTTAAACAATATTGCCAACACCAGGACACATAGTACGACAGGAGAAATACCGGTAAAAAGACTTCAGAGAGGCCGGTTTAAAAAGCTTCCGGAGTTTGCTCCGGATTATAGGGAAATACACTCTTTATATGTTCATAAAGATTTTGCCGTGAGATTTGACTCCAATACCTACAGTGTTCCGGTTTGGACGATTGGTAAAACTGCTGTTTTGAAAGCAAATCAGGAAAAGGTCTGGATATATTACAAAACCCGATGCATTGCCGTTCATACTCGGTCCTGGAAAAAGAAACAAAGGATCGAGCTCGAATCCCACAAATCACAACTTCATAAACTCAGAAAAAGAAGGCTTGCTGACAAAAACGTTCTTGCCTTTTTGTCTTTGGGTCAAACGGCGCTGGATTATTTGAACGAACTTGAAAAAACCGGGTCTCCATTAAAAAAGGACATCATCCGGATAATGACCCTGAAAGACAGATATGGAGACAGTTCAATAATTATCGCCCTGAACAAAGCATTGGATTTAAAATTATATGGTGCGGGTTATATCCAGAATATTCTTTACCAGGAGATGACACCCAAAACCTGTCATCCACCTGTGAAACTGAAAAGTGATACTCTCAACGAGATAAGACTTTGTTCCCCAAACCTTGCAGAATATGATGCTCTGGTCCTCAAAAAAAGGAAAAAGACATGAATACCATTATAGAAAAGTTCAAAACATTAAGGCTGAGAAATTGTGCCCAAAATATAGAAAGCATCATTGAACAGGCGAACCATAAAAACCTGTCTCCCCTTCAAGCCATTGAACGGTTAATCGACATTGAAATAGAAGAACGAGATAAAGCCAGGATGGTATTAAGGTTCAAGCAGTCCGGGCTTGATACAAAGGTCACTATTGATCAGTTTGATTTTAATTATCACAAGTCCCGACAGGCTCAAAAAAGTATAATCTTAAACCTTATGGATCTTGAATTTATTGAGAAAAAAAAAGATATCATCATGATTGGCAATCCTGGCACAGGAAAAAGTTATTTGGCTAAATGTATCGCCTTTGCTGCGACCCAGGCTGGAATAAAAACGCTTTTCACTACTGCTATGGATATGATCAATCATTTGATAGCAGCGGAAGCTGATCATAATCTGCTCAAAAAACTTAAATATTA
>JABIYQ010000350.1 GCA_018702715.1 Desulfobacula sp.
CAAGTTCTCCGGGCATCTGGAATGTGTCGTTTAAAATAAACGGGCCATTGGTGTAAAGCCGGACATAGTCTTCATGGTACAGTTTGTTTTTAAGGATGTAGTTGATCAGGCCGCCGATAAATGGAATATCCGAACCGGAACGTAATGGTGCATAAATATCCGCCTTGGATGAGGTCCTGGTAAAACGGGGGTCAACACTGATGAGAGTTGCCCCTTTCTTTTGAGCCTGGGTAACATAGCGAAAAGAAATGGGATGATTTTCAGCAGCATTACTGCCCATGATAAGGATAACATCGGAGTTTTTGATATCTATCCAGTGATTTGTCATTGCACCGCGACCGAACGACTCTGCCAGAGCCGCAACTGTTGCGGAATGTCAGATTCGGGCCTGGTGTTCTATGTAGATCAGGCCGAGAGACCGCAACCACTTCTGGTAAATATAACACTCCTCGTTGTCAAGGGCGGCCGAGCCCACACTGGCAATTGCATCGCAGCGGTTGACTTCCTGACCTTTTATATTTCTGACAACAAAACTTTTATCCCGGGTTTTCTTTATTTTTTTAGCAATTTCCTTAATGGCCCAGTCCCATTCAACCTCTTCCCACTCCCTGGCGCCGGAAGCTCTATACATTGGCTTTAACACTCGTGTGGGATTGTCGGCCATTTGCAAAAGGGAAGCACCTTTTGAGCACAAATTACCTTTATTAATAGGATGGTCCGGGTCTCCCTCGATACTGATCACTTTGCCGTCTCTGGAATAGACAAGCATACCACAACCCACTGCGCAGTAAGGACAAATGCTCAATGTGATATCTGCGCCCTTTAAGCGATTTTCGCGCTGATTAGCGACGGCCTCATCGGGCGACATATCGACAATCGTACCTGCGACAACTGAGGCTCCTCCGATCTTAAGAAAATCTCTTCTTGATACTCCCATAGAAGTCTCCATTAAAAGGGTGAAGTTAATTCTATATCACCTAAAACTGCTCTGGTAAATGGATAAATCTATGATTTTTATCCATATTCTTGCCTTACCTGATTTAACTCATTTTCCGAAAAGATCTTTATTCCATTTTGTTTTAAAAAAGCCGTGGTAACGCCGGAGCCTGGTACGACATTTAAGTCCTCGTAAATATGATGCACGCCACAGGAAGGGCTTTTTTCCTTTAGTATGGCTATCTGAATATCATATTTTTTTGCAAGACTGAGTGCATATTCAGCACCTTTTATAAATAAAGGTGTTACATCCAGGCCGTTGATATCTATTACTTTAGCTGTGCCTTTTAACACATCCAAACCATTCCCATTCACAATCTGAGCCATAGGTCTCGGGATTTTTAATCCCCCTGAAACTTCAGGGCAAACTTTCACAAGCAACCCTTTCATAGTCCATTTCTGCAATAAATCATCCTTAAAAGGTACTCTTTTGTCATCATATCTTACCCGGTCACCTGCAAGGCAGGCACTGATTAGTATTTTTTTCATATTAAAAGCATATAAAATTATTCTAAATTTGTAAAATAATCATGTTTGTAAAATAATCATTGACACCTTAAAAATTTCATGTAATGAATGATAATTCATTTTTATTAAATAGGATAAGGACGGGATACTTTTAGACGTATGGTATTAAATATTTTTTATAACTTTCTATTTTTATTATTCAAAACAACGATCAAACATAAGATTATCGCTTGTTGCATAAAAAATATTATTTACAATATCCCAATGAGTATCAATTCATTATCAGACAATTAAAAATATAAAATTATTTATTTTTTGTAACATCAATACCAGGAGGATATTTAAAAATGACACAAGTTATTTCCGATCGAAGGGATATTGAATTTGTAATCCATGAGCAGCTTGAGGCAGAAAACCTTTCCCAACTTCACGAAAATTTTGCTGCATTTAATAAAAAAACCATCAACCTTGTTATTTCAGAAGCTAAAAACTTTGCAGTTAAAGAGCTCTTACCTTCAAATAAAGAGGGTGACGAACAGGGCTGTACCCTTGAAAACGGTAAGGTAACCACACCGGATTCCTTTAAAAGACTCTACAGGATATTTAATGAAGGAGAGTGGCTTGCCGTAACCGAAGATCCGGAATGGGGGGGCCAGGGGATGCCAAGAACCATTGCATCTGCCGGCGCGGAATATTTCAATGGCGCAAACTTTCCCTTTATGATGTACCCCGGCCTTACGGCAGGAGCTGGACACCTGGTGGATAAATTCGGCACCCAGGAACAAAAAGAAACCTATCTTAAAAATATGTACACCGGCAAATGGACCGGCACCATGCTTTTAACCGAACCCGACGCAGGATCTGATGTGGGTGCCCTGACCACCAAAGCTGTTAGAAACGATGATGGTACATTTTCCATTACCGGAGAAAAGATATTTATTTCCGGTGGTGACCATGATCTTACAGAAAATATTATCCACCCTGTTCTTGCAAGAATAGAAGGAGCTCCGGAAGGCACAAAAGGAATTTCCCTTTTTCTTGTTCCCAAACACCGTGTTAACCCGGACGGAACACTGGGCGAATTCAATGATGTAATCTGCACGGGTTTAGAACATAAACTCGGCATCCACGGGAACAGCACCTGTTCTCTGTCTCTGGGCTCAAAGGGTCATTGTATCGGTACTCTTTTAGGTGAAGAAAACAAGGGCATGAAAGCCATGTTCCTGATGATGAACGAAGCACGACGGCTTGTGGGGTTCCAGGGATTTGCCTGTGCCACCGCCTCTTATATGTACGCCCTTGATTATGCAAAAAAC
>JABIYQ010000088.1 GCA_018702715.1 Desulfobacula sp.
ACAATATTGGACATATTTGTGGCAGACAAGCCTAATTTAAACTGAACAACATAACCGTATATGCCGGCCATCATAAGGCATACCAGGATACACAAATAAATCTGATAGCTGATAGGTCCGGACAGGTTCCATAAAAGGCAATCCTTGATAAATGAAAATATGCCTTTTGAAGCCGTATTTTTTTTCATATTGATATCCTTGGCATGGTTAATCGATAAAATACCAGAACTTGGGTTCAGTACCCAAATCTTCTTTTAGCCTGTAAACTTTTTTGTTTTCCAGCACAAACCGGATTTCACTATCCGGGTCCAGCAAATTGCCAAAGACCCTGGCCCCTGTGGGACAGGCTTCTGCACAGGCTGTCAACTTTCCTTTGCGGGTTCTTTGAATACAAAAAGTACATTTTTCCATCATACCCTTGACTCTTTTGCGGTTACCCAGATAATGCTGATTTTTAGTAATCTCATCTTTTGGCACCTCGGGCTGGTTCCAGTTAAATCTGCGCCCCATATAGGGACAGGCTGCCATGCAATACCTGCATCCAATGCACCAGTCATAATCCACCACCACAATGCCATCGTCTTCTTTCCAGGTGGCTTTGGTGGGACATGCCCTCACACAGGGAGGGTTCTCACAATGGAAACACTGGACTCCCATATAAAAATGGCCGTCCTGTGGAACCATGTGAAAAAATTTGCTGTCTCCCTGGTCCGGGGTCATCTGGCCGGGTTCCATTTCGAAAATCTGGATATACTGGGTGTTGGATTTGCGATCCAGATTGTTTTCCTTTACACAGGCCTGGATACATTCCATATATCCTTCACAACGGGTAACATTGAAAGCATATCCATAAAGGACATTTTTGCCCGGGTTTGTTGTATCAATGTTTACCGTGATATCCTGTTTGATCCTGGCAAGTTTTTCCAACCTTGTAACCGTTTCCTGTCTTTCAACCGGGGTCATTACACGGTAATATTTTTTAAAATATTCCTGAAACTCCAGGGCAAAGGCTTCGGAACTGCCCAAAAGGCCTTTGCCTTCGCAACCAACAGTTACTGCCGCACTTGCTGCAATGGCTGTTGATGCTGCTCCCTTGAGAAAGGTTCTGCGGTTCATTTTCTTTTTTTTATCCGAATCCATTTATTATCCTATTTATTTAAGCGGAAGAGAATATGTTTTGGGCCATCTTTTTTTAAACAAAGGAGAATGTGGGTTATGGCATGAGGTACAATTTTTAACCACTCTTTCTCCGGCCCAGTAAGTTATTCGTTTTCCATGGGCTCCACCGATCCAGTCTTTTTTCTGCCTGAAATGGCATTGGCCGCACATATCATAGACATGGTCCATATCTATTTTGCTTCCTTTGCTTGTCACAAGAAAATCTCGATCGTTTTCATAGTGGCAGGTATTGCAGGAAAGGGGGCCTTCCTTATCCCCGTGAACTATTTTAATATCGTCATGGGAAATTTTGCCGGCATTATTAATGGAAATATCCTTGTTATTGTGGCAGGAGGTACACTTAAATCGCGTGATTTTACTTTTTCGTTCTTCTGTAAAAAAGCTTCCTCCCTGGTAATCCATTGTTGCTTTAACAATGTCTTTGGGCAAAGGAATAACTGCTTCCACCTGTGTTGTCTTATCGAGTTTGGCAGTGGCTTTTTTAACTTTTAGAGTCATGCTCATTTCACTTGAAAAAGCAGTTGAAGCACTAAAAAGGATAACAAACCCTGAAAGAGCACAAAACGAAAGAACATAAAATGGAATAATATAAAAAAGGCTTTCTTTAAATTTAGGGTTTTTCATACCACCTCTTCTTTATTCATCATTTAGATTTTTGGTAAGATTTCCAGTAGGATTTCTGGTAAAAAGCATTTTGGTTTCTTCCGGCACATGGCATTGTCTGCAATTTCCTCTCATGGGATGTTCCACCCGAATTGGAACCACAGTTCCAGGACCCACATGGCATGCTATGCAGTTTTCCCTCATTTGAAGAGCGTGGGCAATGGGTGGTGGTGATCCTGGAAGTTCCGACCGTCCTAATTTTGGCGGTTGAACACTTACCCAGTCGTTTTCTTTGAAAAGAGTTTGTGTGACTATATTCATATGACATTGTCCACAATAGGTGTGCTGGGGATGGGGGGTAACAGGAGTGAACCTATTCATACTCTGAACGAAGCCGCCTCGTTTGTGGCAGGAAAGGCAAGCTTGCTCAACACCTTTTTCAACCACCTGGTCATGGGGAACAAAAGGGGGAGACCCGGGATACTGACGTAAAGAATAATAATAATTTAAGGTCCGGGATGTTGATGATCCCTCCATATAGGAAGGCGTTGTCCCATTATAGGTTCCAAAAAGCTGTTTGGCGTTATGGTCAAAATCTAAAACAGGTGCATTATTCACTTTTGCAATGGCATCTTGCGGTTTGACGGAAAAGGCCTGAAAAATTACAAGTGGCAAAGCAATTACAGCAAATAGTACAAACAATAAAAATAATTTGCCAATCTTAGGTTTTGGCTTAAGTCCTGGCTTATGGTCTGGTTTATAATCTGGATTTCCCATTAGACTTTCTCCAGTTTTACAGCACATTTTTTGTAATCCGGTTGTTTGGATATGGGGCAAAAAGCATCTAGTGTAACCTCATTGATCAGGTAACTTTCATCAAAGAACGGAACAAACACCATTCCTTTTGGGGGATTTCCACGACCGTTGATGCTGGCTTTCATGACAAGTGAGCCTCTTTTTGAGGATATTTTAACCTTGCTGTCGTTGACCAGTCCCATATCTTTGGCATCTTCCGGGTTTATTTCCACATAGGCTTCCGGAACTGCTTTATGGAGAATGGGAATTCTTCGGGTCATGGAACCCGTATGCCAATGTTCTAAGACCCTGCCCGTGTTAAGCCAGAACGGATATTCTCTGTCCGGTGATTCAGCAGCCGGTTCATAGGGGCGCAGCCATATCCAGGCCCTGTGGTCAGGCTTGCCGTAAAAATCAAAGGAGTCATCTTTGCAGGCAGGATCATATTTGCCATTATACCGCCAGCGGGTCTCTTTTCCTTCTACATAAGGCCACTGGACACCGGAACGTTTTTTTAAAACTTTATAGGGTGCCATGCGGTGTTTCGGGGTATCATGGAATTGTGTATATTCATTCCAGATATCTTCAATATAAGTTTTTTGGCTCCAGGGAAATTGTTTTTCAAACCCCATACGCCTTGCAACCTGTATGAGCTGCCAGGTATTGCACATGGCTTCACCGGGTTTTGGCACTAACTGGTCATTATGCTGGGTTCGTCTTTCTGAATTTCCGAAAAAACCTTCTCTTTCCACCCACAAAGCAGATGGCAAAATAACATCAGCAACATCAGAAGTCGGGGTGGGATAAATTTCCGATACAACAATAAAGCGGCCATCTTTTTTGGCACCGTCGCGATACCGTCTGAGATTGGGCATGGTAACCATGGGATTTGTGACCTGAATCCACATAAAGTTGATATCTCCCCGGTCAAGTGCCCGGAACATTTCAACGGTATGATAGGTGGGTTTAGGATCGATATTACTTTCAGGGACTCCCCAGATTTTGGCCGCCATTTTCCTGGCGCCTTCTTTCATAACAACGCCATGGGGAAGTTTATGGGTCAGGGTGCCGACCTCTCTTACCGTGCCGCAGGCACTTGGCTGACCTGTAAGGGAGAAGGGGCTGTTACCCGGGCTGGAAATCTTGCCCGTTAAAAGATGAATATTATAAACAAGATTGTTAATCCAGGTGCCTCTTGTGTGCTGGTTCATACCCATGGTCCAGAAAGAGGTTACTTTTTTATCAGGATCTCCGTAAAGGGCGGCAAGGTATTTGATATCCTCAGCAGACACTCCGGAAATTTTTTCTGCTATTTCAGGCGTATAATCTTCAAGAAAAGTCTTAAATGCTTCAAAATCAACATTTTCCTGTTTATCCTTGAATTTAAAATGATCTTCCGTACCATAACCAATATTTGTTTTGCCTTTATGAAAAGAGACATGCTTTGTTACAAAGTCCTGGTTCACCCAGTTGTTTTTTATGATCTCGTGACAGATGGCATTGGCAATTGCAAGATCAGACTGTGGATTAAAAAGAATGGATTTGTCTGCGGCCTGGCTTGACCGGGTGGAACGGGTTGTCAAATCTATAATTTTGACATTTGTCTTTGATTTTCTATTGGCCAGCATCCTGGAAAACAGCACTGGATGCATTTCTGCCATATTGTTTCCCCAGGTGATAAAGACATCTGCATTGTCTATGTCTTCATAGCATCCCATGGGTTCATCAAGTCCAAAAGAAGTCAGGCAGCCTGTTACTGCGCTGGCCATGCAGAGCCTTGCATTGGCCTCAACATTATTTGTACCGATACATCCTTTAAAAAATTTTGAAGCAGCATATCCGTCCGGTATGGACCATTGGCCTGATCCATATATAGAGACGGCATCTTTGCCTTTTTCTTTAATGGATGCCTTCATCTGTCTGGCTACAAGGTCCAGGGCCTCTTCAATAGGTGTAGGAACCAGTTTTCCATTTTTTCTGACATAGGCTGTTTTAAACCGGTCTTTACCATATAAAATCTGTACGGAATGATATCCCTTTACGCAGCACAGACCTTTATTGACAGAACAATTAGGATCACCCTTTACAGCAACTGCTTTTTCTCCTGAAACACCTACAAGAAGTCCACATCCGGTCCCGCAGAAACGACAGGGGGTTTTACTCCATTTAATGGAACCGGCGGGAAGATCATTTTGTTTCCAGCTTGCAAAACTGATCCCGGGAAACATGGTTGCCGCCGCTACAGCAGCACTATTCAAGGCCATGGTTCGAATAAAACTTCTTCTTGTAATCGTCATATACTGCTCCTTTTGATTTACGGGTGTCCAGTGAAAACTGCCAATTTTAAAATCTCAGGTTTACTTTTGAAGTAAATTATTATGCCTGATTTAAAAAATCTTAAGGTTTCAACCAAACACTAACTATATTTGTTAATCTGTATGTCCAAATGTCATGCTCAAAGACTGCAGGGAGGCAAGTTCTTTAATGGTATTCATAAGGTCTTTATTGGTTTCTTCATCAGGAGTATCCGTCAATAAAATCAGGACATCCTTATTGTCCGAGGGTTTTACTTCACAATATTTCATTGAGGAGAGATCTTTAATCAACTGATTCTTTTTGCTGGTTTCAGGATAGGCCAGAAAACTGAATATGGGCATGCAAGCTCCTTTATTTGCCGTCTTTTTCCAAAACCTCGTTTGCCCAGTTCAACGCTGCAATCATGTTTGGAAATCCCGTGGTGGACAGCGCCAGAAGAATGGCATGGCAGATTTCTTCCTTGGTGGCACCTGTATCAAGAGCCTTGCGGGTATGGGACATGACAGCTCCTCTTGAGTTACTTCCCACGGCAATGCCCAGTTTGATAAGGTTCTGGGTATTTTCATCTAAAGGACCGGATTCCCTGACCTTGGTTCCCAGTTCTTTATACAGATTAAAAATTTCGGGAAACTCTGAAGCAAATTCTTGATACTTTGATGGAAGGTACATGAACACTCCTTATTTGAATGGTATTTTTAGCGAACCAGCCATTAAGATACACTATTTGGGGTGGAAAAAAAACATAAAATAATTTTAAGGGTGGGTTAAGTTTAGAAAATTACCAGGTGAGGAATTAAGAAAAATGTGGTAAAAGCTTACATTTATTATTAGTTTTAGGATGTTTTACTATGTTGTTAATTTTTCCACCCGTTGCCAAGCCGTGTGAGCCTCCTGCAGGAGTGGCACTTTTGTCGTCTGCTTTAAAGGAGCATGGGATTTCATGCCAGGTTATTGATGCCAATATTGAAGGGCTTTTATATCTGATCAATTCAGATATTGTTCCTGTGGATTCCTGGTCTGAAAGGGCATTAAAAAACAGGGAAAAAATACTGTTCGATTTAAAAACGCCTGCCTTGTATGAAAATATGGACCGGTATCATCAAAGGGTCTATGATTTAAACAAGCTTTTGTCTATCAGTCTGGATACGAACAGTGTGGATACGAAAAGATTCAGGATCACATTAAGCGATTATTCTGATAACCGGTTGTCTTCCGTCAGCAGCACGGATTTGCTGAAAAGTGCAAAATTTTATAAAGAAAATCCTTTTTATCGGTTTTTTGAAGACAAGCTGAGACTTAAGGTTGAAAATACGGATTCAAAATTTATCGGCGTTTCTCTTTGCTATCTGAACCAGGCCCTTGTCAGTTTTGCCCTTGCCGGGTGGATAAAGGATAATTTTAAAGACAAAAAAATTGTAATGGGCGGCGGGCTTATATCATCATGGATGAGCAGACCCGATTATAATAATCCTTTTAAAGATCTGGTTGATGCTACCATTGGAGGGGAGGGGGAAATCCCCTTGCTGGGACTTCTTGGTGTAAAAGATGTGGGCAAGAAACATTATGTTCCGGATTATGATTTTGTAAAAGATGATCTTTATCTTTCACCTGGAAAAGTCCTTCCTTTCAGGGCATCCATCGGGTGCTACTGGAGTAAGTGCAATTTTTGTCCGGAAAAAGCAGAAATTCGCCCCTATAGTTCAAACAGGGCATCAAAGGTGCTGGCGGATTTAAAACAGATTGACCAGAAGTATTCTCCAGACTATATCCATTTGATCGATAATGCAGTAACCCCCGCTTTTTTAAAAGCCTTATCAAAAAACACCTTTGGATTTAAGTGGTATGGGTTTGTTAGATTTGAAAAAGAGTTTTTAGATCTGGATTTTTGTCATGACTTGAAACGATCAGGGTGCGATATGTTAAAGCTGGGTCTAGAATCAGGAGACCAGAATGTACTGGACAATATGAACAAGGGAACAAACCTTGATTATGTGTCAATCATATTAAAGAATCTGCACAAGGCAGGTATCTTAACCTTTGTTTATCTTCTTTTTGGAACCAGTTATGAAAATGAGCACAGTGCCTTTGAAACCCTTGGATTTATCAAAGCCCATGAAGAATATATTGATTATTTAAACCTGGCAGTATTCAATCTTCCCAAATTCAGCGATGATGCCAAAGACCTTGATACCCGGGAATTTTATCATGGTGATCTTTCATTGTATTTAAATTTTAAGCATCCTTTCGGGTGGGATAGAAGACAGGTCAAACAATTTATCGATAAAACATTTAAAAAACAGGTGTCAGTTGGGTCGACTATTCGTAAAAATCCTGCCTTTTTTTCATCAAACCATGCAGCCTTTTTTAATATTCAAGGGGAATGAATCATGATTGCTCACATTTTATCAACGGGTGATGAAGTTCTTTTAGGAGATATTGTTGATACAAATTCTGCCTTTCTTTGCAGTTCTTTAAAAGATATGGGGGTTGAAGTTCAAAAGATTACAGCTGTCCGTGATGATGTGGATCTTATTTGTTCCAACATTTGTGAGATATCTTTAAATGCAGATATCTGTCTTGTGACGGGTGGGCTGGGACCTACCCAGGATGATGTAACAGCCCTTGCCTGCAGCAGGGCATCCGGTGATAAGCTGGATATTAATCAGAAGGCACTCGAGTCCATGAAGTCTTATTTTGCAAAAAGAGGATTTGCCCTGACCAGAGATAATGAAAAACAGGCAATGATGCCGGCAGGTTCACACATGATTGTCAATCAAAATGGGACTGCGCCCGGGTTTTATATAAAAATCAAGGGCTGCCTGTTTTTCTTTATGCCCGGTGTACCCTCTGAAATGAAAATCATGTTTGAAAAACAGATCAAACAGATATTAATGAGGCAATTCAAGCTTAGTGATGATATTTTGATTGAACGGCTTACCGTGTTTGGTTTGCCCGAATCAAGGGTGGGTGGATTGTTAAAAGAGTTTGAAAAAAAGTTTGTCCGTATGCGGATGGGTTTTCGGGCCAATTTTCCTGTGATTGAAGTTAAAATAATTTTAGCAGATTCTGAGAAAGACAATAAAAAGGCAAAATCTGATATTGAAAAGGCGAAACAATGGGCCATTGAGCAGCTTGAAAATAAGGTGGTATCCAAAAAAGGATTATCCATTGCTCAAGAGGTAGGACACTTGTTGACCAGAGAAAAGAAAACTCTTGCCATTGCAGAGTCCTGTACTGGGGGACTTATTTCAAACATGGTGACAGATGTTGCGGGAAGCTCTGATTATTTTTTGTTTTCAGGTATTACCTATTCCAATGATGCAAAAATGAACATTTTAAATGTGAAAAGAGAAACCATTGTTGAATGGGGTGCCGTTCATGAAAAGACGGCCCTGGAAATGGCCCAGGGTGCAAGGCTAAAAGCCTGCGCCGACTTTGCAATTTCAACGACCGGCATTGCAGGACCCGGGGGAGGAACAAAAGAAAAACCCGTGGGCATGGTATGCATCGGTCTTGCCGGCCCAGGTGTTTCAATGGCCAAAACATATAATTTTTCATTTGGTGACAGGGGCAGGAATAAAAAGATATTTGCCATGATGGCTTTGGAACTTTTAAGACGTCATCTGGTCTCTTTGTTTGAAACAACTTAAAAACCAGGACACGGATTTTGTCTCAAAGTCGCGCTGATCTTTTTTTGACGACATCTGGTGATCCCCTTTTTTGTGGATAATCAATTGTTTGGGCTCTTTTGCCAAAGAATAGATATCCAGGGCATTGGAAACGGGTACGACTTCGTCGGTATCCCCGTGGAAGATCATCACATTGTATAACCTTTGCGTTTTATCCTGAAGATCAAATACAAGGTTATTTTTAAAAAAGCTCAAGGGCAGGGCAGGCCGATCCCCATTGGCTTCCAAAGGAATATTTTCAATGGTCAGGCTCTTAACCGGGGCTGAACAGATTACTGCACCGCAAAGATTGATATCCATTTTTAAAAGTGATTCCCAGGCGTTTATACAGGTGGCCCCTCCCATGCTGGATCCAAAAACAGCTATATTTTGACTGGTTTTTTTAAGCGATAAAATGTGCTGTACTGCATTTATGAAATCCCGGGTTCGTTTTTCAAGTGAAGTGTCTTTAATAAAATCACCCTGGCTTTGCCCGCAGCCCCTGTGATCAAATCTGAAAAAGGCAATATTGTTTTGTACAAGAATCTTTGACAACACCTGTTGTTTTGCCGATTCTTTTGACCCTTCAAGGCCGTGGGAGCCCACAACAAGGGGGGGATTCTCTATCTGTGGCAGGTGCAAAACCCCTTTAAGCAGCAATTTTTGGGATTTAAATTTTATGTCATGGCAGCTTTTTTTCATATCTTGTCTTTATGCCATTAAACCTTTATAATATCAAGTTTTCAAAATCCGGATAAACCTTATATTGATAAACTTTATATTTATAAAGAAATAGTTATTATGACAATTAAGAAAAGAAAAACATATGAACTGGAAATCATGGATCTTGCCTTTGGTGGTAAAGGGTTAGCAAAACCGGATGGCTTTCCGGTTTTTATTGACCGCTGTGTTCCAGGAGACCTGGTACTTGTAAAAATTACCAAAAAGAAAAAATCCTGGGCAGAGGGAAAGCTGATCAAAATTATAACCCCATCCCCCTTAAGAAACCAGGGAAAATGCCAATACAACAATTTTTGCGGAGGATGTAAATGGCAGCAGATAGATTATGACCTGCAGCTTACGTACAAGAAAAGGCATGTGATAGAATCCATTGAACATATTGGTGGCCTGAAAGATATCCAGGTAAATGATGTTATCCCTTCTGACAATATTTATGAATACCGCAACAAAATGGAATTTTCCTGTTCATCAAAAAGGTGGCTTTTGCCCTGGGAGCTTGAAGATGAGGAAATTAAAAAGGATTTTGGCATTGGACTTCATGTTCCCGGAACCTTTGACAAGGTCATAGATATTAAACAATGTCACATCATGCCGGCCCGGGGCAATGAAATATTGGAAGATGTCAGACAATTTATTAAAACATCAGGTCTTTTGGCCTATCATTTAAGGAGTCATGAGGGATTCTGGCGATTTTTAATGCTTCGACATTCCGTGGCCTTTGATACATGGATGGTTAATATTATAACCAAGACAAAAAATATGGATGTGGTTCAAAATCTTGCAGATCTGC
>JABIYQ010000391.1 GCA_018702715.1 Desulfobacula sp.
ATGATTCTTCTTGTGGTTGTTTTTCCGCTGGAGCCTGTGATGGCAAGAAGTTTGACTTTTGATCGGATCCTTTGATATTTGGCGAGCTGTCCTAATGCAGTTAATGTGTTTCTTGTTTCAAAGATAATCAGATTTTTTTGAGACAAAGCTTTTTTTGTGTTTATATCCAGTGTATCTATATCCAACGTGTCAAAAAATCCTTTTTCTGTGATAAACCCCTTTATTCCTTTTTCTATAAGGGTTTTTATAAAAACATGACCGTCAAAGTTTTCCCCTTTAAGGGCAATGAAAATCTGGGTTTCTAAAATAGTTCGAGAGTCTGTACAAATCCCGGTAAAATTATAATCTTTTTTGATTGTCGAAAAAACAGGATCTGTGTCCAAAGCCTTTGCCAGGTCATCTGTTTTCCATGGGATGGGTTTGAACTGGTTTGCAAACTCTATTGCAGCTTTGGTTAATTCTTCCTTATCATCAAAGTGGATGGTTCCGGCATTTGTAATCTGGTAAGTCTCGTGGCCTTTACCGGCAGCTACAATGATATCCCCGGGCTTTGAAATAAATACTGCTTTTTTTAGGGCTTTTTTACGGTCCCCTTCAACCAGGTAACCTTTTTTAAAAGGATGCAATAAAAGATTTTTTTCAGAAAGTCTGTGAAATCCATCTAAACCTTTTAGAATATCTTTTATAATTGAATCCGGATGTTCGGTCCTGGGGTTATCAGAGCTTACAATGGCAATATGGCTGTTTTTACAGGCCACTTGTCCCATTAAAGGCCGTTTCGACCGATCCCTGTCTCCACCGCACCCAAAAATGGTAATGATTCTTTTGGGAGCTCTTTGTTTTAACGTCATCAAAATGGATTCAAGGGCATCAGGTGTGTGGGCATAATCAACAAATAAAAACCGGTCAATAGAATTGTCGATTTTTTCAAGACGTCCTGGAATGGTATGGCAGTTTTCAATTCCTTTTTTAATTTGATGGGCAGGGATATCCAGGGCATGTGCTGCTCCTGCAGCACAAAGGATGTTTTCTAAATTAAAGGTGCCGGTTAATTGTGATCTTAAATTAAATGAGGTATCTCCAAGACACAAGGTTCCTGACAACCCATGAATATCATCTGTGATATCCTGTGAGAAAATATCTGTTTTCTTTTGTGTGCTTACAGCAATCATTTTATATTTAAGTGACTTTAAAAGGATTTTTCCTTTTGGATCATCAATATTCAGAATCGCTATAGGGTTCTTTTTTTTGCCTGACCCAAGGCATTGTGTAAAAAATCTTTTTTTACAATTAAAATACGCTTCCATTCCATTATGATAATCCAGGTGATCCTGGGACAGATTGGTAAATACCCCAAGGTCAAACCGGCAATAATCCACCCTGTTCAAGTCAAGCCCATGGGAAGAGACTTCCATAATGACATGGGTCACCCCGGATTTTTTCATTTTATAAAGGGTTTTTTGAAGCTCAATGGAATCAGGTGTGGTTACAGGATTGTCAAAAATCTGATGTTTATACCGGATGTTGATAGTTCCAATAACACCGGTTGAAAATCCACAGGTTTTAAAAATGCTTTCAAGCAGCCAGGTGGTTGTGGTTTTTCCATTGGTTCCGGTGATGCCGACAAGGGTCATATCCTTTGAGGGGTTGCCGTAAAAACTGGCTGCAATGGAGGCCATACAAAGTCTTGAGTTTTCAACCAGAATGACATCCTGGTGATTTTTAGGATTGGTTTGGGCAACAACAGCTAATGCACCATTTTCAAAGGCCTGGTCAATATAATCGTGCCCGTCGACTATGAATCCTTTAACAGCAATGAACAGGCCTCCGGGCCGGATATCTCTGGAGTTTGAAGCAATAGAGGAAATGTCATGATCATGAGTGATGACAGATTTTGAACAATCTTTGATCAGATCAGACAGCTTCAATTTTTTTCTCCGGGAGATAAAACAACCACCATGTGATTGTTTTTCTCAGGGGGGATATTTAAATAGTTAAAGGATTCAGCCATGATTGTTTTAAAAGCAGGCGCGGCCACATCTCCACCATAATAAAGATTTTTTGGCTCATCAACGGCTACGAGAATTGCAAGTTCAGGATCATTCTCCGGTGCAAACCCTGCAAAAATCGATGTATAATTG
>JABIYQ010000589.1 GCA_018702715.1 Desulfobacula sp.
AAAGCTTGAAGACCGCTTTCTTTGACCAAAACTTCATTACTCTTTGTATTTAATTCGTTTTTTTCAATTTTATTTTGAGATAAGGACTGGGAAGATATTTTTTTTGAAATTAAACTGGGGGCCGGTTTATTTGCCTCATGTGGTTGATCATCACATGCAAGGAACAAAAAAATAAACCCCACTACTATCGCTGATAAAATTATTTTTGATCTATATATCATTATGACTTTTTTAAATGGTTCCTATTTTTTTTTTCTTTTTTGTTTATCTTTACCTGTTGATTCTTTTTTTTCAACAAACATATCGGTAACTGCCTTGCAGCTCATGTCTATCCGGTTGCTCCCTTTTTTACTTTTCACTTCAACATTATTGATATTTACAATCCTGTTAAGCCTTTTAATCTGGAAGAAAAAATCCGTGATTTGATGATACCGGCCCTGGACCTTTATGGAAACAGGAATTTCTTTAAAAAATTCTTTGTTGACTTCGTTGGCAGGTTGAAACAGATGAAATGCAAGCCCTGCATCACTCCCTGCTTTGGAAATGTTTGTCAGCAGTGATGGCAGCTCCCTTTTATCCGGAAGGGCTTTCATAGCCTGATTAAATTGTTCAGTTTTCTGGGCCATTAATGTTTCATATTTTAAAATTGCAGAAGCCCTTTTTTTAAATATTGAAAGTTTGGCAACCTGGCTTTTATAATTTTGTTTTTCTCTTTTTAATTCATCGTGCTTTGGCAAAAATACTAAATAAGAATAAACTCCGCCGATGACAACGAATGTTATAAGGTAGATGAGCAGCCTATGTACTTTTGTTAGAGTGTCAAGTTTTTCAAAAAAACCGCTCAAAAATTTTTTTTCATTAATTTTGCTTTTTTTCTTGCCCATTTTGACCTTATTTTGATTTCTCTTGTTTCTCTTCTTTTGGTTTTTCTTTACTACAAAGCAATTCAAATGATTTTAACATAACGCCATCTTTAAAAATTTTTATTTTTGCGGTTTTTAAATCAACTTTGCCAAAAATTGAAGAGTTTTCAAGTTTTTCCATGAAATCGGCAATTGTAGGATTATCAAATGCAATCCCTTTGATCGTAACGCTATTTTTATTTGTTTTAAAACTTTCAAGCCACATTCGCTCGGGAACTATAAGGTCTGTCATACTATCAAACAAAATTAGCTGCTTTCCTCTCTGTTTTTTCAACGAAGAGACTATTTCAAGCTTTTCCTCAAGAATTTTCAGATTTTTTTTAATTTTAGCTACCCGATCAGCCTTTTTTTTATATTTTAAAATTTGATGGTTGACCTGTTTTGTTTTCTCTTTTACTACCAAAATCTGATTATTGATAAGCATTGTATACCAGAATAGCGCCACAATAGTTAAAAAAATTAACAATAAAAAAATAGATATCTGCTTCCTGATACTCTCTTTTTTTCTGGCAACTCTAAATGGTAAAAGATTAATTCTTATCATTTATCATCTACTCTTCTTAATGCAAGCCCTATGGCTATCGGTGCCAGGGCGCCTGTCTTTGTTATAAAAGAGTCTGGAAATTTCCTTTCATTTACAATTAAGGCTTCAAATGGATTAATGATTGATATTTCTGCATCCAGCTCAGATAAAAGACTATCTTTAAAACCTTTTATAAAAACACCGCCTCCGCTCAATACAATTTCCCCGATTTTTTCATAATTGGCAGAGGTTTGATACGTATTCACCACTTCAGTAATTTCAGTACACCATGATTTTGAAACTTCCTCGCATATCTCCTCAATACTTTTCTGGTTTACAATATCATTTGTTTGGCCACTCACTATTTGTTCCGCTTCATCCATGGTTACATCAAATTGAGAACAAATCTCTTCTATGATTTGATTTGTTCCTGATACAGTATCCCGCATCATTAACGATGCTTTTTCCTTTAATATGTTTAAAGAGGTTTTTGATGCCCCTATATCAATCAATAAGGTTATTTCCCCCTGACTTTCATTTGGCAGCATATCATAGGCGTTTTGAAGAGCAAACGTATCAACATCAATTATTTTAGGATAAAGTCCAGCCAGATGAATCAAATCAATATAATCAGCGACCAGATCTTTTTTAACTGCAACCACCAGAACACTCATATGGCCCTGAGAAAATTCACTTTCACCAAGGACTTGATAATCAATATTGACATCTCCAATATCGTAGGGGATATATTGTTCCGCTTCAGCATATATTGTATCGTGGAGCTGTTTTTCAGGTCTGGTTGATATATTAATTGTTTTAATTACGACTGAATGCCCGCCTGTTGAAACGGCTACATTTTTCTCACGTATTTTATGGGATTTAAAAAGCGTTCGGATGTCATTTGCAAGATTGTCCATATCAACAATCCTGCCTTCAACAATCGTACCCGGAGCGATTCGGGCCATCCCAAATTTATGCAGGACAATCCCCTTTCCGGTTACTTTGAGTTCAGCAACCTTAATAAACGAAGAGCCGATATCCAGACCGACAAGATGATCTTTTTTCCCAAATATCATACACTTTCACTATAATAAGGTAAAGCCATTGCCACTTGGTTTATCCGATTTGCAATTTTTATATTGATTACTCCTATCAATATCACTATACTTTGACCCGATATTGCTGTAAAGTCAAGCCCGATAGTGCCTTTTGCATAACCAATAGCAAAAGATGGATAGGTTTGTCAAACACAAAAACCATAAAATTATGAAATAAATGTTATATAAATTGAGCAAATTGCAGAGTGTAAAATCATTCCGGCTGGTAAAATTTTTTACATTCTCTTCTCTTGTGATAATGTTCACAGCGACCATTACCATCTCAGCTTTAAATGCGCACTGGGTGAGAAATATTCTTCTGGAAAAAAGTGAAGAGTATGCCTCCCTCCTTGTTGAAAACCTCAACCATCAGATTATTTCCAGATTTATGCTCCCTGTAATAATAAGATATGGTGGGATCAGGCTGCGGGAAAAAGATCAATCACAACTGATGGACAAAGTCGTTAGATCAACCCTACATAGTTTTAATGTTGAAATGGTTACCTTGTATGATGAAAACAACATTATCTCCTATAGCTTTGATCCGTCTAAAATAGGTCAGGAAAATGCCGGTGGTGTCCATTATGAAAAAGCTATGAAAAAACAAACGACTTCAAGACTCATACAGCAAGGAAACTTTCTGGAATTGTTATTTTTGTTTCCCCAGGAAACAAAAATTATTACCTTTGCACCCCTGAGGGCTGAAAAACAGATAATACCTGATCTGGCGGACCGGGTCCTGGGTGTCGTTGAAATTGTCCGGGATGTGTCTGATGATTATAAAAAAGTATTTAAGCTTCAAGGGCTTATTATTGGATCATGCTTTATTATTATGGGAATACTTTTTATCGTACTTCGGTTTGTCGTTAAGCATGGAGAAAAGATTTTAGAAGAAAGAGCCGAAGAAAAACTTAAGCTTGAAGAAAAACTGCATAGGGCTGAACACTTGTCTGCTATTGGAGAAATGACGGCAGGAGTATCGCATGAAATCCGAAATCCCCTTGGGATTATAAAAAGTAGTGCCCAATTATTGAAGAAAAAGATGGCAAATGTCGATGCCAAAAGCACCATCCCCGATATTATTGTTGAAGAGTCTGCAAGACTTGATAATATTATTACGGACTTTCTGGATTTTGCAAAACCTAAAACCCCGGATCTACATCCCTGCCGGGTTGAGGAAATTATAGAAAAAAATATTGTTTATCTTTCTCCCCAGATAGAAAATCAAAACTTCAATATCATCAAAGAAATATCAGAACAGCTACCGGAAATAATGGCTGACAGTGCCATGCTTCACCAGGCATTCTTAAATATTTTCATCAATGCATTCCAGTCCTTAAAAAATAATGGCTGTCTTACCCTTCGAATGAAATATGATTCCGAAAATATTGTTATTAACTTTATTGATGACGGGAATGGTATCCCAGAGGATGTTTTAAAAAAAATATGGACTCCTTTTTTTACAACAAAAGATACTGGAACCGGATTAGGTCTTGGCATTGTAAAAAATATGATTGAAGCCCACAAAGGAACAATTGCCATTACTAATAATATAACAAAGGGCGTAAACGTGGAAATTAGGCTTCCGATTTAGGAGACAGACTGAATGGAAAATATTCTGATTGTTGATGATGAAAAAAACTATCCCACAATAATAGGAGCAATTCTTCAGGAAGAGGGGTACCCATCCTTAACAGCTTCAAGTGGAATGGAAGCTTTGGATATTTTAAGAAATGAATCCATAGACCTGGTTTTGACCGATGTAAAAATGCCCGGGATGAGCGGCATCCAATTACTTGAAAAAATAAAGGAAATCCATCCAGATATTCCAGTTATCATCATGACAGCCTATGGCAGTGTTGAAAAAGCTGTTGAGGCTATGCACAAAGGCGCATACACATTCATTCTCAAACCTTTTGAGAACCAGGCGCTTATTGCACATATTGCCAAAGCCATCTCGGTTTACAGGATTGTCCAAGAAAACCGTATCCTCAGAGACGCCATCAGTTCACGGTACAAGTTTGATAATATTATCGGAAAAAGCAAAGTTATGCAGGAGATTTATGAGCTTATTAAAAAAGTGGCGCCTTCCAATGCCAGCATCCTTATAGAAGGGGAAAGCGGTACGGGAAAAGAGCTGGTAGCAAAATCAATCCATTATAACAGTTTGAGAAAAAATAAGCCTTTAATCGCTGTAAATTGCTCAGCATTTGCTGAAACACTTTTGGAAAGTGAATTATTTGGTCATGAAAAAGGGGCTTTCACAGGGGCAGTTGCAATGAAAAAAGGTCGATTTGAAATGTCCGACCAAGGGAGTCTATTTCTTGATGAAATTGGAGAACTGCCCATTTCTCTCCAGGTAAAATTACTTAGGGTTCTTCAGGAGAAAACAATTGAAAGGGTTGGAGGGACATTGTCTATCCCTGTTGATTTTCGTCTTATTGCAGCGACCAATAAAAATCTTGAAAATGAAGTAAAAAAAGGAAGTTTCAGAGAAGATCTCTATTACCGGCTCAATGTTGTCAAGGCGGTTATACCTCCCCTTAGAGATCGATCCGAAGACATACCTTTGTTAATCAGACATTTTATTAACAAATTTACCAAAGAACAGCCCACAACTGGAAATGTATCTGAGATTCACCCGGAAGCCGTCAAAATTCTATGCGATTATCAATGGAAAGGTAATGTAAGAGAACTTGAAAATATGATAGAACGCTGTGTTATCCTCTGTAGCAGCGACACGATTACCCCGTCTGACTTTCCTTTACAGATAAGACAAAATATGTCTCTCACACTTGATCTGGATGGAATTCCCGAAGACGTCGGTTTAGCTGAAACCCTGGCAGCTGTTGAAAAAAGAATGATACAAAGGGCCATGAAGCTTTCAGGAGATGTGCAGACAAAAGCAGCTGATATTCTGGGAATTGGAAAAAGCGGCTTAAACCAGAAGTTAAAAAAATTTAATCTGGATAAATAGGTATTGAAAAAAATAATAGACGGTTCAAAATTTTAAATTGTTTTAAAATTCATAATTTTTAGCTATATTTTTAGATAGTTAAAAATAAAATTTGTAAAATTTTATCAAACTCAGTTCAAAATACTGAACTTGCTCAGTATCTTTTATCCATCTCATTACGAAAAACTAAAAACTAAAAATTTTATCAAGTAAAAAAAATATATAATTTCAAATAGTTAAAAAATTTTAGGATGTATAATAATTATTTTTCCAGTTATGGCAGGGATATTGCATTTTTACTTTCATACTCATACAATATTAGTTTTTTAATCTTTTTTTCCTTTTCTAAAAAAGGCTGCTAAAGCAACTCAAAGCAGCCTTTTTTAGTTTGTATCACTTTATTTTTGCCATCTTGCTCTCGGCAATTGGCCGATACATTGAAGTTTCATGATCCTTTACAATTTTCTCGTACATTTTTTTGCTGTCGCCCACCTTATTGCCGGTTTCATACAGCATGGCCAGCGCGAATATAGCTTCATCTTTTAATAGATTTGTTTTTCCTTTTTCAATTTGAAGAAAATATTTCTCAGCCTCTTCAAATTCTTTTCTGGCAAGGCTTACGTGCCCCAAAGAGGCCAGAAGAAAATTTTCCAGGTGGGATTGATTTTTCAATATCTCAAGAGATTCTTTATAATATTGATAACTTTGATCAAATTTTGAAGCCTCATAACATATTTTAGCAAATTTCACTTTTGCCATCTTACCGGCTTTTGTATTTGCATACTCAGTAAAAATATTTTGAAAGGTCTCTTTGGTTTCCAGATATCCTTTTTCAGGATCATTGATTGTCGCATACTGGATTAACGCTTTACTTACAAGCTGGGCAGCAGTATTTTCAGCTTTTTGAAAGCTGTACATAACCCCTGAAAAAACAATAGCAACCAAAACAATGGCACCTGCAATCAAAATTAATTGTTTTTTATATTCTTTTACATAGGCCATTATCTTTAAAAGGCTTTCCTGAAAAGGATCTATTTGCGCAAGTTCCTTTTTTCTTTCATTTGACACACTTTGTTCTACCATTCTTTCATACCACCTTAAAAAATATATTAATTATTAAAAGTTACCATACAAGTGTTTTATAAATCCAACCCATATCACCATCCGTATGTTCAACTTTAATCCAATTTCCTTTTCTTTCAAGAACCTTAAACGGTACTCCTGTTGTAACTGTAAATACAATTTGGCTTTTGGTATCAGGCTTGGATCTGATATTGCACGTGCCTTTTTTGGTAATCTTTGTAATCACAGTTTCCATCTTGCTTAAAAGGGATTTATGAAGCCAGGCCTTTTCATTTTCAAAATCCTTAATTTTATACCAATCCTCTTTCTTTTCAATAATTATAAAGGGATGATATTGTTCAACCTGCCACCACACATCGTATTCTGTTCCAGGGCCTGATCGAATATTTGCAATACCGGCAGTTACAGAAAGTCTTTCCTGCGCAACAACAAAACCGGGTAAAATCAATAAAACTGCCGTAATGGCAAGCATAGCTTTGATAATTTTAATTGTAACTTCCATGTTTAACCGATTCATATAAATTCTCCGTTGTATTTTTTTAGCCAAAACCTAAAACTATTCCTGTCTGGTATACCAAAAAAGACATGGCCCATGCAACCATAGTTGTATATATCAGATTAAAACCTGCCCACTTTGCCGAAGTTTCCTTGTAAATAATTAAAATTGTAGCAAAACAAGGGACATATAATAAAACAAAAATCATCATTGAGAGTGCTGATAGAGCTGTCATACCGGAATTTTTTAGCGCTTTTTCCAGTGCATCACCCTCGTCATTGCCAACACCGTATAGCACACCCATCGTACTGACTACAACTTCTTTGGCAACAAAACCTGTGACAAGCGCCACGCTTGCCTGCCAACCAATGCCAATTGGCTCAAAGAATACTTCTAACGATTTGCCAATTTTTCCGATATATGATTTAGATACCCTTTCCTGTTCTTTTCTATTTTCAATATTCTTTAGTTTTATACTTAATTGAATATTTAATTCTTCTATTTTTTGAGCATCAGTTGCGGCAATTCTCTGGGAGTAATCAGATTTTACTGCATTGATCATTTCATCGTAATCAACAGAATAAAAAATTGTTTTTGGAAAACTTGAAAGCGCCCAAATAATAATTGAACCGATAAGAATAACACCGGTCATTTTTTTTAAAAACATTTTGCTTCTATCCCACATATGGATCAAAAGACTTTTTAGCATCGGCATTCTATATGGTGGTAATTCCATAATAAACGGAGCATCTTCTCCTTTAAACAAAACAGACCTTAAGAATCTGCCGGATAAAATAGCGATGACAATACCCGTGAAATACAGACTGAAAATAACAGTACCTGCCTTTTCAGCAAAAAAGCTGCCGGCCAATACTATATAAACAGGAAGTCTTGCCGAACAGGACATGAACGGTGTCATCAGAATGGTTAAAATCCGATCCTTGTCACTCTCCAGGGTTCGTGCTGCCATAATCGCAGGCACACTGCAACCAAAACCCATTAACATGGGGATAAAGGACTTTCCATGAAGGCCGGATGTGTGCATCACCCGATCCATTATAAAAGCAGCTCTTGCCATATATCCCGTGTCCTCAAAAAGTGCGATACAGAAAAACAAAATAAGAATATTGGGAAGAAAAATTATAACACTGCCGATTCCAGCGATTATACCATCTAACAAAAGATCTTTTACCATAGAAGGAGGCATGGCTTTATCAAGGCCGTTAGACAGCAACGCAACTCCCGCTTCCAACCACTCCATGGGATATGCGCCAAGTGAAAATGTCAATTGAAACATGGCCCAGATAAAAAAAACAAAAACCGGAATTCCAAAAAATCTATCTGTCAGTACCAAATCAATATTTCGCGATATATCGACTCGTTTACGGACAAGATTGGTTACAGTCTCTTTTACAAGCCCTGCTATAACCCCATACCGGTCATCGGTCAGTACAATTTCAAAATCATCTTCAAACAGGTCATAAATTCTTTTGCGGCAAGCATTAGCTTCCTTAAAAATATTTATTGATGCATCAGATAAAATATTTTTGAATTTGTCCTTAACAATCTTATCATCTTCAAGAATTTTAATTGCATTCCATCGAGACTCACCATCGATATTCAATGAAATATTTTCAATTTGGGCTTCAACCTTTGAAATACACGACTCTATCTCCTGACTGTATCTGATGTCCCTGCTTTTTTTCCCTTTATCAAACCTTTGAATTTCCTCAATAGCTGCCTTAACTAGAGTATCAATCCCTTTATTTTTATTTCCAATCGTAAAGACAACAGGCAGTCCTAACAAAAGTGATAATTTTTTCTCATTAATCTTAATCCCTTTTGTCTCTGCGACATCTGCCATATTCAGCACAAACAAGGCAGGTCGTCCAAGTTCCAGAATTTGAATGGCAAGGAATAGGCTTCTTTCAAGATTTGAGGCATCAATAATATTAATTACAATATCTGGTTTTTCATTTAAAATAAAATCCCTTGCTGTAATTTCTTCTATTGAAAATGGCGTAAGACTATAGGTCCCGGGAAGATCAATAACCCTTAAATCATATTCTTTATGCTGTAACTTTCCTTCTTTTTTCTCCACAGTTACGCCCGGCCAGTTTCCCACTTTCTGCCTGGCACCGGTGAGGTTGTTAAATATGGTCGTCTTGCCGCAATTGGGATTCCCTGCAAGGGCAATAGTCACTTTTTTGTTCATATTATCTTTTTTTAAATCTAACCTTTTCAACAAAAATATCTGCAGCTTCTTCAACCCGAAGCGATATATGGTATCCTTTAATAACAAGTTCAATGGGATCTTTCAAAGGTGCATATTTCTCAACATATATCATAGATCCTCTGTTGATTCCCATTTCAAGCAGTCTGCGCCTTAAGGCACCTTCTCCTGCAACTTTTCGAATAATTCCTTCCTGACCGGTTTTCATTTGACTGAGCAATAAAGCTGTGTCTAAAATATCCTTGGTTTCTTGGCTTCCATTCCGGTTATAAGTTTTTACCTGGTCAATGGGTTGGTCAAAGGGTTGGACCCTTATTTTTTCTGTCATTCCCTTCCCTAAAACCAAACGGTTTTCCTTGTTTGCGATCACCATCTGGCCGCCAAATCCAGCAGAAACAATTTCAATCAAATCCCCGACTTTAAGTCCCATTGAAGAAATTCGCAACTGCATATTTTTCCCGGCTTCAAAGCCTTTTACAATAAGTTTCTCCCCCTGCCTTGCCTTGTGAAGGAATACGACATCATTGCGTTCTTCCATACACTTGGAACAAATACCATATATTTCCATTTTATGCTGAAGCATGTGGAAGCCATAAACATCTGCCACCTTGAGTTGTTGCCTTTCTATGGCCTCATCCTTAAATTCCAGTATGCTGTCGCATTTTGTACAGACCATATGGTCATGGTGTAATCCAAGGTGTCTGTGCTCATATTGGGTTTCTTTATCATCAAACTCTACTTTGCTTGCAAACCCGAACCGGCATAAAAGCTCCATGCTGCTTAATACAAGACCTTCATCAAGCTCAATATTAACTTGACCCAGCTGGGCCAAGATATCTTTTATGGTTACATGATGCTCAAGTTTTAAAAAAGCCTCCAAAACCTGAAATCTTGAGGCAAACTTGTCAACACCCTGTTGTTGAAACAATCTTTTAAATTGTTTCTTTTCTTGTTCATGCGTATAGGTCATTGCTTTTATCCCTTAAAAATAACGTTTTAAGATATTATAACAGGGTATTTATGTCAAGCAAATGAACGATAGAGGCAAAAAAATGGGCCCTTAAAAATAGTGCTTGACCCTATAAAAAAGATCTGTTTTAGTCTCAGAATAATTTATTGAAAATCAAGGATATCTCTATCAAATAAAACATGGAAAACAATAAACTTTCACAATATCTTTTAAAAGACTTGGCCATAAAAGACAAAATCATTCATAACAGGCTCGTGCTTGCGCCCATGGCTGGGCTTGGTCATATTGCCTTAAGACAGCTCATATCGGAATTTGGCGGGTTTGGCCTTTTGTTTACAGGAATGTGCAGCGCAAAAGCAGTTCCCTATGAAAACCCCAAAGTCTCCCCCGTGTTTAACTGGCGGCAAAAAGAACTTGAATATCTTGTCTGCCAGATTTTTGGGTCTGAACCGGAAAGCATGGCAAAAGCCGCTGTACGAATAGAAAAAGAGGGTTTTTTTGGAGTCGATCTTAATTTTGGTTGTTCTGTTGCCGCGATCTGTAAAAAAGGGAGCGGGGCTGCTCTTTTAAAAGACCCTGATCTTTCATCAAAAATCGTCAAATCTGTTAGAGAATCTGTTTCCATCCCCGTTTTTGTTAAATTCAGGCTTGGATGGGACAACGACCCTCAATTTGCAGTGGATATGGCCAGACGTTTTGAAGATGCCGGGGCCGATGCCCTCACCTTCCATCCCAGGATAGCACCTGACAGAAGAAACCGGCCTCCCTTGTGGGATGTTATAACCCTTGTCAGGCAGGCAGTTAAAATTCCTGTGTTTGGTAATGGAAATCTTTTTCTGGCAGAAGACGGCATCAAAATGATTGAACAAACTTCCTGCCATGGGTTGTCCGTGGGCCGCATGGCTGTTGCAAGACCCTGGCTGTTTGCCCAGTGGACAAAGAAATTTTCTCCCGGGGAAGATATTTTTTATACAACGGCCGTGAGATTGGCACAGATCCTTTTAGATCATTATACTGATCATTTTAGCGTCAAGCTATTTAAAAAATTTTCCCCTTATTTTTGTGCAAATTTTAAATTCGGACATCATATTTTAAAAAAACTGAACCGCGCACAAACCATGGATGATATCAAAAACAACCTTGATTCAATATTTGAATCCACGCCTGCAACCCTTTTGCGACCAAACCTGAATTTATTCTTGTAATATTAAACAAAGATCACAACCCCAGTATTGCCAACCCCTCTTCAAGCTCAAAATAAGGTTTAAGGTCATATTTATATCCAGGCACACCAAAATAGATTGCCAGGCTCTCACCAATAACTTTTAAGCCTTCTGCAAGCCTTTCGTTATCCAGCTCATAATAAGTGATGGAATTCATGCCACCTGTCATGCTGGCTGAAACATAGGGGCCTTTTTTATTTAAAAAATCAGGCAGAACAGGTGCCATAAGATATCGTTTTGCAATTTCTTTTGTACTTTCCGGGGGATAAGTGACATTTGAGATAATAACCATTTGGCTCTCCTTTTTGTAACAATTGTATGTATTTCAATTTTAATAGAAGTATGGTCATATAAGCCCTGGCTGTCAAATCTTTTTAATTTACACTTTTAAATAATGGGCTTTTTTTAAGTTTGGATATCCAAAATTTTCGCTAATAAAGTCTTTAACCTTTTCCAACCATTTTCAAGGTCTCATTATATACTGTATAAAAATGTTTATGTTCCAGTAAGGAATTGGATAAAAAAGATTCAAGATGTGGAGTGTCACCATTATTAAGGATAGAATTCACACTAAAATGCAAAGAGGCCAAATTATCATTGGTATTGAATTTATTGGTGACCCAAACAAGACAAATCCTGCGTCTCAAAGACATATCCATGGTATTCATCCTGTCAATAATACCCGCAATTCCTTTGCTTTGATCAAATGCATCATCAATGATCACCAAATGATAAATATGATATTCCAGCCTTTTTAGTGCCGTTTTGGTATTTGTTACAGCCTCTGTCTTCAGTCCCATCTGCTTAGCCGTAGAAACTACCTTTTTTTTTAACTCATCACCACTTATGCAAACCAGAGCATTCAACCGCTCGCCAAATGAAAGAAGAAAGGATTGCCTTTTATTTATCTCGTCGGTTTTTTGATGTTCAACAGCTGGAATATCTATTTTACCTTTGCATTTTGGACACTTAAATATTGAGGTCTTGTCTTTGGGAATTTTGTCATCCGAAATAGTTAATTTTGTATTACAATTATGGCATGTCACATTCATATCTTACATTCCTTGATATCCATGATCAATTTCCAATGAATTAATCTTTGAAGTGGCCTCACCTCTTGCGCTTTTTATCGAATCAAGTCCTCGACCCACAATATCCTTGCGTGTTGCATATGAGGTTGCTGTATTTTCACTGATATCCTCCTTTTCAAAAAGCGAGAGGATATATTCATCAAAAGAGACCATATCCTGGGCCTTACCCGCAGCGATAATGTCATTGAAGGTCTTGCCCTCTGATTCTCCATTAAGAATGGAATCTTTTACTCTCAAATTTGTGCCAATAATTTCAAAAGCCGCCACCCTTCCGCCTCCATCCTTTGGCAACAACCTCTGGGAAGCAACCCATTTGATGGTATCTGCCAGACGAATTCTAATCTGTTTTTCTTCTTCCGTGTGAAACATCCCTAAAACACGATTAATGGTTTGGCCGGCATCTGTAGTATGCAATGTTGACAGAACAAGATGCCCTGTTTCAGCAGCAGAAAGACCTATTTCAACTGTTTCCCTGTCTCTCATCTCACCCACTAAAATAACTTTTGGTGCTTGGCGCAATGCGGCTCTTAAACCCGTTGCAAATGTATCAAAATCCGCTCCCAGTTCCCGCTGGTTAAAGGTGGCTTTTTTCTGAGAATGTATATATTCAATGGGATCTTCAAGGGTGATCACATGAACCGATTTTTTTTCATTAATTTTATCCAGCAAGGCTGCAAGAGAAGTTGTTTTCCCGGAACCCGTCGCACCTGTAACAAAAACAATACCGTTTTTCTCTTCTGCCATTTTGTGAAATGCCGTGGGCAGATTCAGTTCTTCAATAGTGGGAATTTTTGTCTCAAGTTTTCGCAGGACAATGGAGTACTTTCCTGATCTAGAAAAAATATTACCCCTGAAGCGTGCTTTGCTCCCAAGTTGATAAGAAAAGTCACAAGACCCTTCCCTGATAAGAGTTTCTATTAATTTACGATTGTTATTTATCAAATTCAAAGCAAAAATTTCAGTTTGAAATGGTGTTAACGCTTTAAACTCGGGTTCTATGTCCACTGCAACCAACTCACCTGAACTTTCAACCTGCAATGGTTTGCCGGGCGTAAGATTCAAGTCTGAAACATTGTCATGGGAGTCCAACATTTTGGAAAGTATATGGTCAATCTGCTGCTTTTTCACGCCACCTTCCTTTTACTTTTAATTTTAAAAATACAGGGTATTTTTTTACAAAATATTGGATTTTCCTAAAATAAAAACCGGATACTTATAAAAAGCCTTAAGCTTCTGTAAAATCAGTGGGCGGACTTTTTAGGAAAGGCCTGAACAAAGCTTTAGCGTTTGCCTTGCCATAAGCCTCATCAGCGCTGATCCATGCTTTTTTGTACAATTGCATGATAGCATCATCTAACAATTGCATCCCGTATTGTTTCCCTGTCTGAATCATGGAAGGGATCTGGTGCGTTTTGCCTTCCCGGATAAGATTTCTCACAGCCGGCGTTGCCACAAGAATTTCCATGGCAGCACATCTACCTTTTTTATCAACTCTTTTAAATAATGTCTGGGCCACAATAGCCCTTAAACCATCAGATAATGTTGACCGTATCTGAGCCTGTTCAGAAGAAGGAAAGACTTCAACAATTCTGTCAACGGTTTTAGCGGCACTGGATGTATGCAGAGTGCCAAATACCAGATGCCCTGTTGATGCAGCCTCTATGGCAAGTGAAATGGTTTCAAGATCTCTTAATTCCCCCACAAGGATAATATCGGGGTCTTCACGCAAAGCTCCTCTTAAGGCAGACGAAAATGTCTGAGTATGCAGCCCTACTTCCCTGTGACTCACAATACATTTCTGACTTCTATGTACAAATTCAATAGGATCTTCAACCGTAATAATATGATCTTTCCTGATTCGGTTTGCCTGGTCTATAATTGCGGCTAAAGTAGTTGATTTACCGGAACCGGTTGGCCCGGTAACAAGAACCAGTCCTCTAGGAAGTTCGGCCAGCTTTGAAATAACAGAGGGAAGCCCTAATTGCTCTACTGTAAGTATCTTGGACGGAATCTCCCGAAAAACTGCAGAGACACCGCTTTTCTGCATAAAATAATTTGCCCTGTATCTTGCCATACCTGTAATTTCATAACCAAAATCTACATCCCCGGTTTCTTCGAAAATTTTAATTTTCTCCTGTGAGGTTATTTCATATAATAATCCCCGCAGCTTATCGCTGGTCAAAACTTCATATTTTATACGCTCAATATCGCCGTTGAGTCTTAATGCAGGCTGCTGACCCGAGGACAGGTGGAGGTCTGAAGCGCCTTGTTCGTGCATCAACTTAAAAAAAGCATCAATTTCAGCCATTTACAATACCCTTTTAACTTAATTATAAAATTTATGCCTGTTTGATAAATCTTAAGGTAGAATCGGTTTCGTCTGCAACCTTATTTTCTTCTTTTGTCATCTCAAGCATTTTTGAATGGGATTCAAGTACGGCACTGATTTGCATTTCAAGCTGAATTCGTTGACGTTTCAGCTCAATTATATCACTATGAAGTTGTGAAAGCCTTTTATGGGTTCTATTTAATATTTTTTCCGCTTCGACTTCAGCATTAGCGATAATCAGCTGTGAAGATTTTTTAGCATTTTCTTTCATCTGATCCAGGACTTTCTGGGATTGGATCATGGCATTTTTCATAGAATTTTCTCTTTTTCTATAGCCTTGATTCTCCAGATTCATCCTGTGATTTTCTTCTTGAAGCCTTTGAATTGAATGATTCAGATCTTCAAGTTCACTCCCCACATCTTCAAGAAAATAATCTACTTCCTGAACGTCAAACCCTCTGAATTTTGTTGTGAACTCTTTTTGTTTAACAACCATTGGTGTTATGCCCATAAGAACACCTCGCTTTTTATTGTCCAATTGTGCGAGCCAGCCCATGAAGGCTGTTCACAACAAAAGTCTGAAGAAAAATTATAGCTAAAATCACTATAATAGGAGATATATCAAGCCCCCCGAGATTCACGGGAAGTCTCTTTCTGATTTGATAAAAAACAGGTTCAGTGGCCCTATTAATAAACCTGACAATAGGGTTGTAAGGGTCGGGGCTCACCCATGACAGAACCGCCCCTGCAATAACAATCCACATATAAAACGAAAGCGCATAATTCAGGACAACAGCTATGGCTTCAAAAAAATTTGCTAGTATGAGCATTTATACACCTTTTTCAATAATTTCGACCCTTTCACTGCTTTGATTAACTATGGATAGTATGAAAAGTCAAGTATTTTTGCATATTTAACTGTTTAAATATTTGGTCTCGTTTATTGACATCTTCAAGAGGTTATACTAATAATGGTCCAACCATTTTAAAATTTATATGTCACTTATATTGTTAAAAGATAAATTGTGATATAAATTGATGTACTAAAAAGCAAATACAACTATATTTTACTTGAAGGAGTAATATGATGGATAAAATCAATCTTAAAGAAATCAAGTGCATTTCTTATGAACGGGCAGAAATAAAAAAGGGCTATACCGACAAATCCCTCCGCGTTAACCTTGATGCAAATGAAATCACAATAAGTTCCATCGAAGAACGAATAAAAAACAAGTTTATCGGCGGCAAAGGGTATGATCTCTGGTTGATGTGGAATGCAGTTAAAGCCAGTACCAAGTGGAATGATCCTGAAAACACCATATGTATTTCATCGGGTCCCCTTGGCGGAACTCCCGGATACCCGGGTGGTGGAAAAAGTATTGTTACTTCTATTTCTCCTTTGACCGGAGCACCCATTGATTCAAATGTCGGCGGATATTTTGGACCCTATAAAAAGTTTTCCGGATTTGATGTAATCCAGGTTGATGGGAAAGCAAAAAAAGATACCATTATTTTCATTGACGGAATTGAAAATAAAATTAAAATTTTAGAAGCCAACGATCTTCCAACAGATTCCTATGAGCTTTCAGATGCTTTAACCAGGCATTTTGATGTGGACAAACCTGTCAACGTTTCAGTTGTCACAGCAGGTCCCGGTGCAGAGCACACAAATTTTGGCTGTCTTAATTTTTCCTGGTGGGATGCCGGACGTAAAAGAGTCAGATACAAACAAGCCGGGCGCGGTGGTATAGGCACTGTTTTTGCCGACAAAAAAGTCAAAGCCATTGTGGCAAGATTTGGTGCCATTTCGATGAAATCCAATAACCCTGCTGATCTTGATGCCCTTAAACTGGTCACCAAATCACACGCAAAAGAGATCAGAGAACTTGATCCCAAACAAAACAGGATGTCCCTGGTGGGGACAACCCACCTTGTACCTATTATGAATGATCATGACTGCTTGCCCGTTCATAACTTCAAGTTTGGTTCACATCCGGAGAGTCGTGTCATTGGAGAAGAAGTATACGAACATATTTTTGACAAGGGTTTTGATGGTTGCTGGAAAGGGTGTACAGTTGCCTGCTCACATGGAGTAAAGGACTTTTCACCATTTACAGGCCCCTATAGTGGTAAAAAAGTATTTGTGGACGGACCTGAGTATGAAACAGTGGCTGGTTGCGGTTCCAGCCTGGGTATTTTTGATGCCCATACTATTATAGAAATTAATTTTTATTGCGATGCTTATGGTATGGACACCATTTCCGTGGGAACTTCCCTTGCATTTGTTATGGAATGTTTTGAAAACAAGCTGATAACACTCGATCATACCGGCGGAATGGATTTGAGTTTCGGCAGTCGCTTTAACGCTCTTGAAATCATCCACCAAATGGCAAGAGGCGAAGGGTTTGGTGCCATTGTAGGTAAAGGTATCAGGCAAATGAAACAAATCTTTGCAAAAGACTTTGGAGCAGACATGGCCTTTATGCAGGATATTGGAATGGAATCCAAGGGCCTTGAATTTTCCGAATACATGACCAAAGAATCCCTTGCCCAGCAGGGTGGATACGGACTTGCTTTAAAAGGACCCCAACATGATGAAGCCTGGCTCATCTTCCTTGATATGGTTCACAATTTCATGCCGTCATTTGAGGATAAAGCTGAAGCACTTCACTGGTTCCCAATGTTCAGAACCTGGTTCGGTCTTTGCGGGCTTTGCAAACTTCCCTGGAACGATATTATTCCTGAAGATAATAAAAACACTTCTGAACCTGCTAAGGTTGCCAAGCATTTGGGTTGGTATGCAGATTTATTTTCTGCTGTTACGGGCAGAAAATCCAGTCCCGAGGATCTCATTTCCATGAGTGAGGCAGTTTATAACTTCCAGAGGATTTTCAACCTGAAAATGGGCTTTGGGACAAGAGAGCATGACACACTACCCTATAGGGCGGTCGGACCTGTGACTATTGAAGAGTATGAGTCAAGACAGGAACGATATGATGAACAGCTCAAAGAAAAATACGGGCTGGATATAAGCAACATGGATTCCAAAGAAAAGGTTGCTGTCTTAAGACAAAAAAGAGAAGGACAGTATGAACTGCTTAAAAATGCAGTATATGAACGGCGCGGGTGGAACAATAACGGCATCCCCACTGTTGAGACAGTTAAACGTCTTGGCATTGATTTTCCTGAAGTTCTTGAGGTTCTAAAGAAAAATGGTGTTGCATAATTTATGATAGAAGTGGATGAAAAAAAAATGCCATGGTCTAAAGACCTGACCATGGCATCTCTTTTGGCAACACTTGAAAATGTTGACTTCTGTTCCGTTGTTCGCTTAAACGGCAGGCTTGTTTCAAGCCCCAAATTCGCTGAAACTATCATCCCGGATAATTCGAAAATTCAATTACTTCCCCTGGTTGCCGGGGGATAAAATCAATTTTCCGAAATTTTAGCTTCACAAATAGCTGTCTGTCTGTTAAAAATCATTGATATCAGATCATTATTAATATTTTAACCTAAAAAAAGAAAGCAACGATTGAAACAATTCTTCCTATTTTTAAAAACGCTTTTTAGCACAAAGCGTCAAACGAAACCACCTATTGCCCCAGCACCGTCCAGACCCGAAATCAAAAGACCTATAAAAAAGCCTATAACACCTAAGAAAAAAAAATGGTCACTCCATGATTTCCCGGTGGAACAAAAACAGGGGGAGACAAGATTTCATGATTTTAATCTGC
>JABIYQ010000124.1 GCA_018702715.1 Desulfobacula sp.
TGAGGATACCCGTTCTTCTATCCTGTTAGATGGAGTAAGGGGGCATCAAGGGTATGATAAAAAAACACTAAAAAGGCTGATATTGATGTGTTCAGATCTGATTGAATCCTATCCGGAAATTGAAGAGATGGATCTTAATCCGGTTATTCTTTATGAACAGGGACTGGATGTTGTTGATGCCAGAATTATTCTGAAAAAGAATAATGACCTGGACATGCAATAATCTCAAACAAGCCACACTTTTGGTTGTGTGAAAAAGCAGACAATACGTAGGGGAAAGCGTGATGTCAGCCCTTTGAATTAGCACATAAACTTGTTTCAGGACCCGCATCTCTATTACTGGCTGTCAGGCCATCCACTCGGCCTTTAATTTTGATTTAAATGAGGCGTTTGAAGTATCTTCAAGGCTGTATGGGGATGCATACAAAACCAATGATGCAAGGGAAGGAATTCTGGCCTACCTTGAAAAAAGAAAACCGGTATTTAAAGGGAATTAATCACCCCAAGACTGAACTAAATCTCATTTTTCCTCTTTAGTAAAATTTCTTTGTTTTAAAATATAAAATCTGTGATAGGCTGGTAAAAAATAGGAAATATGATTTATTAATCATTTTAATTTAATTTTATGGGATCTATAATCCATGTTAAAAAATATAATCAAAGATAAAGCTAAGATTCATACAAGAAATATCAGACTTACCACATACCCCCATAACAAAAAAAAATTTCCGGGATTTAATTAACCAATGGACAAAGAAAAATGTATCAATAGTATTCGGTCAGCAGTTAAAAAAGGAGTTCACCCCGGGGCTCCAGAGGATGATTTATTTGTGCCCACAAGTGTGATAGTGCTGTTTGTTTTTAATCCGGCAGTTGAGCTGCTGTTTATCCAGAAAGCAGATGTAAAAGGATACCCATGGGCCAACCAGATGGCATTTCCAGGCGGGCATAAAGACAAGAAAGATTTTTCAACAAAAGATACTGCCCTAAGAGAGCTTGCCGAGGAAATGGGGATAAATCGGGAAAATGTTGAGGTTATGGGTTCTCTTGGGCACTTTCAAACCATCAATGACAAAGATATTGAAGCCTGGATCGGTATCTGGAATCAAAAAGAAGCCATTAATTATGACAGGTCTGAAATATCAAGAGTATTCCAGATTCCATTAAAGTATTTGATTGATCTGCACAAAAAAAAAGAGTTCCATGGGCAAACACCCAATGTCATGGTCTTAAAATACCCCTATGAAGATGTTTTGATCTGGGGGGTGACTGCAAAAATTTTACATCATCTTTTAGAGGTCTTGTTAAAAGACGTTTAAAGACCTTTGAATAATGTTCAATTTTGTTATAGTGCAAGGAAGATTAAAATTATAACCGGATGAATATATTGAATATTTAGAGGATTATCATTTTCATATTCTGCAGCAATTGGGCAAAAGGGGGCGTTATTCAAAGGTCTTTTTTAATTGTTTTTTGACCGCCTTTTAACTCTTAAAAATATTATAATCACCAGAAATAAGCTTAAAAATGCCAGAAGGGCCGGGAACCACACATGTTCCTGGAAATTGGGATTACCAGAACCCACGAAAACACCGGTGATGGCAAAGACAAATACAAATATCAAAACAACAATAAGCGTCCGGCAGACAAAATTTGAATCATACCAGGAAGTTATGGTTTTTCTAAAGAATGGGTTTTGGTCTATTTGCATTTGTATTTCTATTAAATTAATGTAAAAACCACAATATATAGATTTTTTTCTTGACAAACAACAATATGTTGATAAGATCGACTTCTTAGTGCGCCAATCAACCTTATTTTACTATCACTAAAACTGCTGACTAAGATATGTTAATTTCAATCAGATTTCAAGAGGTGGGTACATGTTTGAGCAAATTAAAAAACGGGATGGAAGAATAGCGGAGTTTGATTCTTCTAAAGTCACCCATGCCATTAAAAAAGCAGGCCAGGCAACAGGTGAGTTCAATGAAAGAGAAGCCAGAAAAATGACAATGAAAGTTGTAACCCTGGCAAGAGACATGCGTCTTGGAGCTATTCCTGAGGTAGAAGAAATTCAGGACATCGTGGAAAGAGTCCTTTTGGATTCCCCGTTTTATCAAACAGCCAAAGCCTACATTATTTACCGGGAGCAGCACAACCAGATCAGAAAAATTGCCATTAAGGAGAATGTGGGACTCATGGAATCCTATATTCGGAGAATGGACTGGAAAGTAAAAGAAAACAGCAACATGAGCTATTCTCTCCAGGGGTTGAACAATTACATATCTTCAGACATTACAGCAGAATACTGGCTCAATAAAATTTATCCGCCACAAATCAGAGATGCCCACTACAAAGGAGATCTCCATATACATGATTTAAGCTTATTATCTGTATATTGCGTGGGTTGGGATTTACAGGATCTTTTGGCCCAAGGTTTTAAAGGGGTTGCCGGCAAAGTGGAATCTTCTCCTCCTAAACATTTTAGAAGTGCGCTGGGCCAGATTGTCAACTTTTTTTATACATTGCAGGGCGAGGCTGCAGGAGCCCAGGCCATGTCAAATTTTGACACACTTTTAGCACCATTTATCAGAGAGGATGGCTTAAATTACAAAGAAGTTAAACAGGCCCTTCAGGAGTTTGTATTTAATATCAATATTCCCACAAGGGTAGGATTCCAGACACCCTTTACCAATATCACCATGGATCTGAATGTGCCATCTACTTTAAAAGATTCTCCAGTCCTAATCGGTGGTGAATACAAACAGGAAACCTATGCCCAATATCAGGAAGAAATGGATGTGCTGAATTCGGCCTTTGCAGAAGTCATGATGGAAGGGGATGCAAAAGGCCGGGTGTTTACCTTCCCCATCCCTACATATAATATTACCGAGGATTTTGACTGGGCCAATCCCAATCTGGAAAATATCTGGAAAATGACGGGAAAATACGGTATTCCCTATTTTTCAAATTTCGTTAATTCAGACATGGATCCTGAAGATGCCCGTTCCATGTGCTGTCGATTGAGACTGGACAACAGGGAACTGAGAAAAAGGGGCGGCGGTCTGTTTGGTGCCAATCCCCTGACAGGTTCCATTGGCGTTGTCACTCTGAACCTGCCGAGAATAGGTTATCTGGCAAAAGATGAGGTTGATTTTTTTGAACAACTGGATACCCTCATCAAATATGCAGCAGAATCATTGAGCATTAAACGCAAAATCCTTGAAAAATTTACAGAGGGTGATCTTTACCCCTATTCAAGATTCTATTTAAGAAAAATCAAAGAGAGTACGGGAGTATACTGGCGCAATCATTTTTCCACCATTGGCATCCTGGGAATGAATGAGGCCTGTATAAACTTTATGGGTGAAAACATTGCCACACAAAAGGGTCAGGATTTTAGCGTAAAGGTAATGGAACATATCAGAACCAGAATTGAAAAATTACAAAAAGAAACCGATGAAATCTTCAACCTTGAGGCAACTCCGGCCGAAGGCACTACATATCGGTTTGCCAGTAAAGACAAGGAGAAATTTGAAAATATCATCTGTGCCAATGAAGAAGAATATAAACAGGGTAAAAACCCTTTCTATACCAATTCCACCCATCTGCCGGTAAACTATACTGATGACATTTTTGAAGCGCTGGAACTTCAGGACAGACTACAGGTAAAATATACGGGAGGAACAGTCCAGCACCTTTTCTTAGGCGAGGAAGTAACAGATACCCAAGTTGTGAAAAATGTAGTAAAAAAAGTGGCCAATGCATTTAAACTGCCATATTTTACGCTGACCCCCACATTCAGTGTATGCCCTTCCCATGGATATATTTCAGGAGAACATGAAATATGCGGGACGTGTAATGCTGAAACGGAAGTCTACTCAAGAGTCGTTGGATACTTAAGACCCGTTGGACAATGGAATAACGGAAAGCAGACAGAATTTTCCATGCGTAAAACATTTAGCGTCTCTAAGGTGGCCTGATAAGGGAAAGAGAAAGTGGATATCGGTGGATTTCAAAAAAATTCCTTGATTGACTTTCCTGAAACCATAGCATGCATCATTTTTACCCAGGGGTGCAATTTCATCTGTCCCTATTGCCACAATCCAGATCTGGTTGCCGGTCCTCAAAAAAGGGCCGGCAATCTTTATGATGAAAACAAAATTTTTAAATTTTTAAAAAAAAGAAAAGGATTCATAGAAGGTGTTGTGATTACAGGCGGAGAGCCAACCTTACAAAATGATCTATTACTTTTTTGTCAAAAAATTAAAAATCTGGGATATAAATTAAAAATAGACAGTAACGGGACCCGGCCCGAGGTACTTACAACCCTTCTTAAAAATAAACTTGTTGATTTTATCTCCATGGATATAAAAACCAGTCTTGAAAACTATCATCTTGTGATACCCCAAAAGTTTGATCCCTTAAAAATTGTGAAAAGCACCCGCCTTTTAATGAACAAAGCCCCTGCCTACGAATTCAGAACAACCTGCAGCAGACCTTTTGTCAGCAAAAAAATCATGGATGACATTGGCAAAATGATAACTGGTGCATCAAAATATATTCTTCAGAAGTGCTCAAGGGATGTAAACGTTCTTGACCCTGATTTTGTAACAACAGACAAAAATTTTTTTTCTGATAAAGAAATGTTGGAACTTCAAAAGACAATTGAAAAATATGTTGTCAAATCTGTTGTTCGTTAAAGACTATAACCTGCCAAAAAGGAATTACAAATGGAATATCCCCTTGTAAAGGCCTGTATTGACCTTGATGCCATCCAGAAAAATATTTTAAATCTAAAACAAATCACTAATAAAAAATCTAAATTCATGGCTGTGGTTAAAGCCAATGCATATGGACATGGGGCGGTTCAGATTGCGAAAACAGCAATCAAAACAGGTGCTGACTGGCTTGGCGTTGCAAGGATAGATGAGGCTGCCCATATCCGCCGGGCCGGGATTAAAGTACCGATTCTGGTTTTGGGATATACCCACCCATCCCAGGCAGCCATGATAAACAATCTTGATCTTGTAGTCACCGTGTATGACCTTGAGATGGCCAAGGCATTGTCCAGCAAAGCCTCGGCTTTAAACAGTCCCTGCAAAGTTCATTTAAAAATTGATACTGGAATGGGGCGGGTTGGCATGATTATCGACAACAATCTTTGCAATAAAGCCTTGTCCGATAAAACTGCAATAAACAAGACAATAAAAAAAATTGAACAAATGATAAAATTACCGGGTATTGACCTTAACGGTATCTATACGCATTTTTCAGCTGCCGACCAAAAAGATAGAACCTATACCAACCTACAGATAGAGGCGTTTAAATCATTATTGGACGATCTAAGGGGGAAAAAGGGTATTGATTTTGAAACCTGTCATGCTGCAAACAGTGCCGGTATTATCGAATTTCCAGAGTCTCATTTTGATATGGTCAGGGCTGGTATTGCAATCTATGGTCTTTATCCTACCTTAGAGGTGGAAAAATCAAAAATAAAACTGGTACCGGCCATGAGGTTAACATCAATTATAACGGGTGTCAGAAAGGTTCCCAAAGGGTTTTACGTCAGTTATGGGATGACCTATAGAACCCAAAAAAAGACAATACTTGCCTCCGTACCTGTCGGGTATGGAGATGGATTTTCAAGATTATTTTCATCCAATTGCATCATGCTTGTAAACGGACACCGTGCACCTGTTGTAGGCCGGATCTGCATGGATCAAACCATGATAGATGTGGGAGACATACCCAATGTAAAAACCGGGGATGAAGTCGTGTTGATAGGTTCCCAGGGAAATGAAACCATTGGAGCACAAGAACTTGCAGCCAGGATCAATACCATACATTATGAAATTGTATCCGGATTAACATCCAGGGTAAAAAAGATTTATTCCGGGTCAGTTTCCGGGTAAATCATTTTACCGGTATAGGATAAATCATAACCGCCAAACTCTTTTGCAGTGGCTTGAATCACCTTTCCTTTTAAAAGCGATAGAAACAGCTGAATCCCTTTGTCAAAGAATCTTTCTTTATGAATTAAAAAATCAAAACGTTCCCAGCAGATTGGAATAAAATCAAGCCCCAGAATACTTGCTACCGGCCTTATTCCAGGAGCTGCATCGGCTTTTTTTGTCAAAATCTGCAAACCAACATCCATGTGTTTGGGCAAATTATTTTCATATCCATTTATGGTTTCGCCTCTTATCCCTGATTTTTTTAATTCTTTATCAAAGAGCTGACGTGTTCCAGTACCCAATTGCCGGTTGATAATTCTGATATCCTGCCTGCCAAGATCTTTTACAGATCGTATGTTTTTTGGATTCTTTTTTTGGACCATAATACCCTGTTCCCGTAAACAAAAGTTCACCACTGCCGGCAACTGGTTCATTTCATCTTTTAAAAAAGGAAAATTATATTCTTCATTATCTGCAACAAGATGACTTGCGGCAATGTGGCAAAGATCCTGTTTTAAGGCTTTTAAGCCTCCCATGGAGCCAGTCATGCCAAACATGGCCATGTGTTTTTCGTGCTTGAGATTAAAGGTTGAGATAATCCTGTCCAATAACAAATCATTACTGCCGGCAATGAGAATAAGCCCATGATAGGGAGGAAGCTTGACAAGTTGAGGATAATTTTGTGTACCTACTTCTATCCACTGACGAACCAGATTTATTGGGAACAGCCATTTCCCTGTGACTTTAGATGCGGGCAGACCTTTTTCCGCAATGAGTGTATAAATCATTTTTTCATTTACATTTAAAAACTTTGCAACTTCTTTTGTTGAAAGCATTTCACGCATCATGGGAACTCCCTTTATCTCAAGAAAAAGATGCCGCGGCTTGTTCAGCGACTTGCTTTGCCGTCATTGAGTGGCAATCGATTTTTATATCACAATAGGTATCATATAAGGGTGTTCTTTCTTTGTAAAGGTCTTCTACCTTTTGTCCCGGCCTGAACGCAACTCCCCTGGATGTCATATTCGAAAGCCTTGTTAAAAGATTATCCAGATGAATGGAAAGATAAATAATTGTAGAAATTTTAGAAAGATGTTCCATGGCCTTGTGACTGTATACAACGCTGCCGCCTGTGGCAATTACATGGTTTTCACAACTGATATCGACGATATGGCTTTCTTCAATTTGTAAAAACTTCTCCAGACCCTTTTCAGAAATAATCCGGGAAAGTGTTTTTTGTTCTTTTGATTGAATTAAATCATCTGAATCAATAAAATTAAATCCTATTTTTTGAGCTAATAGATTTCCAACTGTGCTCTTACCAACAGCAGGCATTCCTATCAATACTATATTTTTTTTAGTTTTCATCAAATTCTTTCTGATATTTTGCAATAAATCAATTTATAATAAAAATAAAATTACAAATACTATCCTTTTTTTATTAATACAAGGGAAAATCATATCCTAAATTTGCCTGAAATGGTATATTCCGATTTCTCGTCATCATTTAAGGGCCGCAGATGAAATAAGTTGAACCAAAATAGCGCGGAATTTTGGTTTATCAACAAGGCGCATCAGAGGTTCAATAGCAGGCCTATCGGGCCTTTGATGCAACACAGTAGATGGACCAAAAGGCAAGCAATTTAGTTCAAGTTATAAAATTTGCGGTCCTAAGATGATAGACATCTGTAACAGAGTTTTTAAGATTTGTTCTGATAACTTATATTCAAGAACTTTGACAAGGAAACAAATGGTTTTTCCATCAAAATCATCAACGTTTAATTTAAAGCCATTGGTCATCGGTTCCATCTGTGTTTTGATTACGGGAATATCCTATGGGTTTGGTATGTATTTATTCCCCATGATGATTCCTGAGATGGCCAAAGACCTTAACTTAGATTATGCGCAGATCGGCACTATTACCGGTATCGGCAGGGCCTCTGTTTTTTTATCCATTCCTTTGGCCGGGTTTTTAACCACCAGGATATGTGGATTAAAACTGATTGTCGGAATACAATTCATTGGTGCTGTGCTTTTGGCAGGGCTATATGCGGTTAAAGGGTTTAAAACCTTGCTCATCTTAAATTTCTTCATCCAGGCGTGGCCGGTAATGACATGGATCCCTTTGATTTCCGTGGCAGTGGACCATATTCCAATCAAATGGCGGGCCACTATGCTCACTTTGGCCTCAAGCTCAGGGTGTTTTTTGATTTTGATTGACGGTCTGCTCTCATCCTTTTTCCTTGAACACTCACACTGGAGATATCTTTGGTTGACTGTTGCTCTTATTTGTCTGTTCAGCTGCATTGTTTCACGAATGGGGCTACAGTATATGTCAGTTTGGATTAAAACAGATCTCTTACCCGCTACAAAAGAAAAAGCTTCTGAAGAAAAAGTTACAGAATGGTTAAAAAGCAGTAATGGTATTACCATGAATTTGATTTTCCTGATCACTGGTTTATCTTTTGGAACTTTCCAGGTCTATCTGGCCCCCTATTTAAGAGATGAACTGTTTGTGGGGCTGGATACAACAGCCTTGATGTGGTCCACAATGGGAATCAGTGGTGCCCTTGGCGGGGTATTTTTCGGTCTACTCACCGACCGGGTAGGCGTTCGGATATCACAATCCCTGATTTTTTTATCCGGCCTTGGTGCAATAGCATTTCTCTTTGCTTCCACATCTTTTTGCTCCCTCTTTTCAATGGCACTGTTTTTCGGTATCCCCCAGGCAACCGTCTACGCAATGGGACCGGCCTATATCTCAAAAATGCTGCCTGCAGGATCTGCTACCAAAGTATTTACTATCGGAATCATGGTCATGTCCTTTGGCACTTTATTGGGAAATTTTTTAGGAGGATGGAGCAAAGGCATTACGGATACTTTTTGGTGGCTTTACATGGCAATAGGCGTCCTTTTTGCATGCGGCGCTTTGCTCTCCCTGTTATTGACATCTGAAAACCAATATCCCTGCAACACCTCGTTATAGCATCTTATAAAACCTTTTTTCACATGAAAAAAATTAATTTGTGTTGCTCTCCAATATGTATTAGTGTGATTTTTATAGGAACCGACCTGAATATTTTAAGATTTAAAGATTTAAAAAAGTGGTAATTATTCAGCTCTTACACTTGAAACCGCCCTGTCTGATGGATATTTATTTCGATGCTAAGGGTTCACTTCCTACAAA
>JABIYQ010000488.1 GCA_018702715.1 Desulfobacula sp.
CACCCGGCTTTTTCAAGACATCGGATAATATTGTATTTAATACCGAAATCAAGGGCAATAACAGAATGTTTTTTGCCTTTAAAATGCCAAATTAATGGGTCTTCCAATTTATTAATATCAATATAGTCAGGCTGGTTATATCTCCAGAAATATGGTTTTTTTGTGGTGACTTTGCCCACAAGATCACTTCCCTGCATGGAAGGAACCTGTTTGGCCTTTTGCACAAGAGAGTCAGGATCGAAATCCGAGGTGGATATAATGGCCCGCATGGCACCGGAGTTTCGAATATGCCGGGTTAAGGCCCTTGTATCCAGATCTTCTATGCCCAGGACATGGCTTTTGATCAGATAGTCTGCCAAAGTTCCTCTGGATCGAAAATTGCTTGGGAAATCCTGGTATTCTTTCACAATAAATGCTGCTACCTGAATTTTATCAGATTCAATATCTTCAGGGCAGACACCATAGTTTCCGATTAAAGGATAGGTCATTGTAACCATCTGTCCATAGTAGGATGGGTCGGTCAAAATTTCCTGGTATCCCGTCATACTGGTATTGAACACGACTTCACCATTCGCTTCTCCGGGTCCGGTAAAGCTCCTGCAAGGAAAAATTCTGCCGTCTTCAAGCGCTAATAATGCTTTCATATAAACTCACACCTGTTTACTATTTGTTTTATAGTATTAATCCGGGTCATCCCTGGATCTTTTTAATGATTTGCATAATTTATCCGCAAATCAAGTTTGATGATATAGCACAATTAGTGTGATTTTGGCAAGTTAGTTCTGACAGATCCTATTGAGAAAAGGGGATATTTTATGGTGAGGTTTGCCCATAAAAGTATTATAAATGTGCCCGAAAGATTAAAATTAAACAAATTGCTATTCAGGTACAAACCATTGGTTTTTTATATAGGACTGGTCCTGGCTTTTTGCGATTAACTCACCAGTATTTTCATTAAAAATTTTAATATTGTACAATGATGTCCGTCTTCCGTAGTGTTCTTCTTTTGCCTCTGCCACCAAATGATCTCCCGGAAAGGAGGGTTTTAAAAAACATATACTTACATTCAGAGCTACTGCAACTTTCCCATGGGAATTGCAGGCGGCTGCAAATGCCATGTCGCTGATGGCAAAAATAATACCGCCATGGGTGGATCCGTGAAAATTAGTCATATGATCTTTAACCATAAGGGATACACGGCTGTGACCCGGCTTAATGATTTCTACTTTCGCTCCAAGATAATTGGCAAACTCATCTTTTTGAATGTGATCTGCAATGGCTTGTTGACGGGTTTTATCATCCATATCAGCCTCCATAAATGGAATACATTTGATTAATTATTTTTAAGAGGGGTTTTTAAATAAAATGAAAAAATCATCCCCACAAAAGAGATTCCTCCGGCAATAAGAAATGGAATCGTAAAAGAGTTACTCACATCTGCAAGATATCCTCCCAGAACGGGTCCTATGGATTGACCGATTCCAAAGAAAAGCGTTATAAAACCCAGTCCTGCAGGAGCCAGCCTGGGCCCGACAAAATCTCCGGCCGTGGCTGCCATAATAGTTGGAATGCTCCATGCGGTTAAGCCGAAAAGGATGGCTGATAAGTAAAACCCGGCCTCAGACTTGAAAACTGCATAGACTATATATGAAATTCCAAGTACAAGATAGGCAAGCGCAGCACCTTTACCACGTCCGATTCGGTCTGATATACTTCCCCAGATCACACCGCAAAAAATGCTTAATCCACCGACTATGGCCCACAACCCACCTGCCCAGGCCTGTGTGTAACCCATCTCCTTTACAAGGTAAGCCGCGAAAAAAACCATATAAATAATGTAGGACAGGCCGTAAAAAAAATAAACAATTCCCAGGTACCACATACTCTTCATCCGGTATACTTTGTTCCATTCCACAGATGAAACTTTATGATTTGAAGATGAATTTTGGATTGCTTCTTTTTGTCCCACTGGAAGTAATCCTTTGTCCTCGGGTTGGTTTCGTAAAAATAAAAATACAAGAATGGCGATCAATATCACAATAGTTCCAAGAATAACCCATGAATAACGCCAGCCATCAATTTTATATGATGACAGAAGAAATGGTACAATTATCCCTGATAAAAACGTTCCCAATCCAATGCCGCCCGAAACAATCCCTGTGGCGAAACCGCGTTTTTTAACAGCAAACCAGGCGGATCCCAGGGCCATGGCCGGCACAAAGGCCGCACCATTGCCAAGACCTGTTAACAGCCGCATGGCAAATGCAAAACCAAATGATTTGGCAAGGCCCGTGAGTATCATTGTGATCCCCATGAGTATCAAAGCCAGGAAAATTATAGTTCTTGTACCAAAACGGGCGGCCAGGAATCCACCTATAATGGCCATGGATAGATAACCAATAAAATTTGCCGTTCCCAAAAGCCCCAGCTGGGTGTAATCAAAATGAAGTCCGTCCTTCATGGCCGGCAGTAAAATAGTATATGCCATTCGTCCAAAACCATGAGCCGCAACAGTGGTTAAAAGGCCCATGAAAATTATTATCCATCCATAATGTATTTTCTTTTCCATGCGCGCCTCCTTTTTTTTATATCAGATAAAAAGACATTAATGATTCTATGAATTTTTTTTACCAATGGCAGATTTTATTTTCTGAGTAAATACTTTCCATAAACGTTTGCCCCAACCTATAAACTCTTTTCCAAGTAATGGAATGCATAACCACCATGTTAGATGGCTGAAAAGGTACAAGCCGCCAGCAGTTGCCACTTTTTCAGTATTGGGAAGATTTGAAAATGGAACTAGGAATACCAATAACAAGCTAAGACATGATAGCGCAAACAATGCCCAGCCTAAAGATTTTCTGAAAGAAGTATTCAACATAAAAAATCATTCTACAGTTCTGTGTCTCTTGTAAATTCAAATGACATACAACCGGATAAACTAAAATTGTAGATCAAGGATTCAGTACCAATGTTTCTAATGCATGTAAAGATATTTCAAAAGTCAGCAATAGTAATTTTGTTATATTTACTGGAATATGAAAGGACTGCTTATGATGCAGGTCTTTGCTCATATAATTTAATATCAGATGACAAAACAACATTTTTTCCAAAAACAAGATA
>JABIYQ010000079.1 GCA_018702715.1 Desulfobacula sp.
GCACTTGCCTGCAACAAAATAAACCTTCACATAATTGACGGCAGTTTGTTTCCTGAAACCGCACAAAAAGATAGTGTTATGTCAGCACCCTGTCTTATCCTTGATGATGATTTCAGGGATGATGATTTCAGGGATGATGATTTCAGATGGACGGGAAGTGTTCATTCTGAAGAAATTGTAAAAATGATCATAGATCGTGATCCATCACAATTGAGTGCCCAAACATTAAAAACAATTCTTGAACAAGGGGATGCCGCCTGGATAGCGCAACAAATGATTAAAAAAGGAAAAATCTTTGATGCCTTTATCAAACTTCTACTCCATAAAACATGGTCCGTCAGACTGGGGGCCATGGTAATTGTAGAAGAGCTTTGTGAAACCGAACCGAATCTTGCAGCACGGCTTTGCCCTTCCCTGATCCTTGTGTTTGATGGAAAAGATATCCCCATACAAGGTGATATCCTGTATGCACTGGGAGAAGCAGGTGATGGAAAAACAAAAGAATGGCTCCTTCAAAAACTTCCCAAACTTGTGCATCCAGACCTTATTGATGCAGCAACAGAAGCTCTGGACAATCTGAAGTTAAAAAGCAAATAAGGATAGCAATTCCGATCTTTGACCTTTGATCATCTTTACAAAATGATCATTTTTTGGTATTTAGAGGTTATAACAAAAAAAAAATTGATGTCATAATTACTGGATGTAAAAAACCATACAATAAGTCCTGTGGATCACTTGTTTTGTTGTAAGATATGGATTTTACTGCCATACCCATAAAAATGGCTTGGTTAATATAAGCACTTAATTTTAGAGAGATTTTGATATGCCACAGTCAGACCAGACATCCAATTCAAACTGGACTATTCTTTTTATATGCTGGGTAATCGCCAGCGTATCAACCATTGGTAGTATATTTTTCAGTTTTGTAATGGAGTTTGCTCCTTGTGTTTTATGTTGGTATCAGAGAATTTTTTTGTTCCCTTTAGTCATAATTTTAGCAATAGGGCTTTTCCCTTTTGATAAAAGTGTTGTGAAGTATGCTTTTCCATTAGCCATAGCCGGCTGGCTGACAGCATTATATCATAACCTGGTGTATTCAAAAATCATCCCTGAAAGTATACAGCCTTGCACTCAGGGAGTTTCTTGTACTGAAGAATACATAAATTTGTTTGGATTTTTGTCAATTCCAATGCTTGCTTTACTTTCATTTTCAATAATAATAGTATTTTTAGTAATCTTAAAAAAGAGGATGTAAGATCAATGAAATATGTAATTTTTGGGTTTACATGTCTTGTATTGCTCATTGTATTTTTGTTCACAAGCTACTATTACAAGGGACAGCAGGCCAAAATGTATGACTTCATGGCAAAAGAAAATGCTTCAACATTTGTGAGAGATCATTCTCAAACCCTTGGCAGCGATGATGCAAAAGTTTATCTTGTTAAGTTTACGGACCCGGCCTGTGAAACCTGTGCGGCTTTTTCTCCTTTTGTGAAGCAAATAATGAAGGCAAATCCCGGTAGGATTAAACTTGTTATTCGGTATGCTCCTTTTCATGATGGTGCTGAATATTTTGTAAAAATCCTTGAGGCAGCAAAAAAACAAGGCAAATTTTGGGAGACTCTGGATGTTATGTATAAGTCCCAATCTATTTGGGCAAGCCACCACAATCCGCAACCTCAAAAGATTTGGCAATTTCTTCCAAAGGCTGGTCTTAATATAGAGCAAATCAGAAAAGATATGAATGACCCTGCAATAGTAAAACTCATTGAGCAGGATCGTGAGGATGCCAAAACGCTTAATGTTAGAAAAACCCCAGGATTTTTTGTCAATGGGAAACCTTTACAAAGCTTTGGATACCAACAATTACAGCAATTAATCCAATCTGAAATTAATGCAAGGTATCCAAATTAATCAGACATGACCTCCGAAAACTCCCGGCTGTTCAGTCCTGGAATTTGCCCATGGAACACTTGGACATGATCCCCCTGAGTATTCATAGGCTTTAAGTTCTTCTTGACGTTTTTCTTCACCTTCTCTTATTAAATTTTTGCATTCACCTTCACATTTTCCACTTATGTCTCTTGATAGTATATATTTCATTTGAGAATCCTCTCATTTTTATCTGGCTCATTTATAGGGTAAAACTAATTTCCCCCGGAGCTTAGCTCCTATGGCCAAAGATAATACATCGAGATTGTTAGTCAAGACTAACAAGTTGTTTCTTTATGGCTGAAACAACAGACTCAGCAGCTTTGATAAGTATGGACCTGGGGCAGGCAATATTAAACCTTTCAAATCCAGCCCCGTTTTCACCAAACCAATTGCCATGATCTAATGCAACATTGGCATCTTCTTCCAATATCTGGATTATTTTATTGCAATCCCATCCGAATTTTCTAAAATCTACCCATACAAGATAAGTTCCTTGAAGATCATATACCTTTGTACCCGGCAACTGTGTTTCAATATAATTTTTTAAATACATAAAATTATCATTTAAATAGATAATAAGATCATCCAGCCATGGTTCAGCACCATTATAAGCAGCGGCTGCACTAATGGCTCCAAAAAGCGTTCCACCAATTGAATTGGTAAATCCAAGATTTTCAATCTGGCTTGAAAGCTCCTGTTTTAAGACCGCATTGGGTATAATAATACTTGACTGATGCAAACCTGCTAAATTAAATGTCTTGCTGGCGGCAAGCCCTGTTATGGAGTTTTGGGCAAACTCTTCTGAGATAGTTGGAAAACAGACATGTTTGAACCCCGGCATAATTAAATCACAATGTATTTCATCTGAAATAACAAGAATATTATTTTTGATGCAGATATTTCCAAACTCTTCAAGCTCTTCTTTGGTCCAGACCCGTCCAACCGGGTTATGCGGACTGCAGAGAATAGCTAATTTAGCCCTTGGATCCTTAGCTTTTGTTTCTAAATCTGTAAAATCCATCTGATAATGATCGCCAACAATTTGCAAAGGGTTTTCTAAAATCCTTCGCCCATTGTTTTGAATAGCCTTGGCAAAAGGATAATAGACAGGTGGTTGTATAATGATCTTATCGCCTGGTTTGGAAAATCGCTGAATAATATAATTTAGGGCAGGAACGATTCCCGGAGTAGTTAGAATCCAATTTTCATCAATTTTCCATTGGTGCCTGCGTTGGTACCAGGAGATAAGTGCGGGGAAATATGATGGGTCATTCAAGCTGTATCCATAGATTTGATGCTCCAGGCGTTTTTCCATGGCTTTTCTAACCACGGTCGGACATTTAAAATCCATATCTGCCACCCATAATGGGAGAAGATTCTCTTTCCCTTTACCAAACATTGCAGTTAAAACACTGGGTTCCCACTTCATGGAAGCAGTACCGCTTCGATCAACTATTTCATCAAAATCCCAGTCCTTAGACATTGATTTATTCCTTGTTATATAGATTGATTTTAACTTTCATTTTCGGGTTAATGGCATAACCCAATCGACTGAGCATGTCAAATGTAAAAAAATTTGTAACTTCATAGATTTTAGCAACTCACAGTCTCTTGACAAAAAGCAGGTTTCTTTCTACTCTAATTTTTTATCGGCGTACAATACAGGACATGCATGTCCAGAAGGGAAAACATGCCTTTAACAAACCATGAACTGAAACTTGCCAACGACTTTGTCCAGAGCACCGGTCGTAATATTTTTCTGACAGGCAAGGCAGGCACGGGCAAAACAACTTTTCTGCATAGTCTGCAAAAGAACATGGCAAAAAGAATGATTATCACAGCTCCTACAGGTGTTGCAGCCATTAATGCCGGTGGCGTAACCCTTCACTCTTTTTTTCAATTGCCCTTTGGCCCTTTTGTACCGGGAAGCGATACCTATGAACTCAATAAGCAACGCCAATTCAGGTTCAGCAAAGAAAAAAAGCAGATTATACAAAGTCTTGATTTACTTGTTATTGATGAAATAAGTATGGTACGAGCTGATTTGCTTGATGCCGTGGATGCAGCACTACGGCGCCATCGCCGTAACAATAATCCATTTGGCGGAGTACAGCTGCTCATGATCGGAGACCTTTTTCAGCTCTCTCCTGTGGCAAAACACGATGACTGGCAACTTATACAGCAGTATTATGAATCTGTTTATTTTTTCAGCAGTAATGCGCTTGATCTGAGTGAACTGGTTACTATTGAATTGAAACATATTTATCGTCAGTCCGATGCAGGTTTCATCAAGCTTCTTAACCGGGTGCGTGACAATAGGCTTGATGAAACCGCTCTAAAGGATCTTAATCAGCGTTACATTCCTGACTTTATGCCGGGCAAAGACCAGGGTTACATTACCCTGACCACCCACAACCGCAACGCTGATTCCATGAATCAGTCCAGGCTTGCTGGTTTAAGCAAAAAAGAACACCATTTTAAAGCTCAGATTTCTGGGGATTTCCCCGTGCATATCTACCCGACCCAGGCCACACTCAGGCTTAAAGAGGGGTCACAGGTAATGTTTGTGCGCAATGACCAAAGTTCTGAAAAACTCTATTACAATGGTAAAATCGGCAGGGTAACCAAAATTTCAGATAAGTATATCTATGTTATCTGCCCTGGAGATCCCAAGGAAATCGTTGTGGAACCTATCCTTTGGGAAAATATCAAATATACCCTGAACAATGAAAACAAGGAAATTGAAGAGGACATCATTGGCAGATTTACCCAATATCCTTTAAAACTTGCCTGGGCCATCACCATCCACAAGAGCCAGGGTTTGACCTTTGAAAAGGCCATTATCGATGCCAAAGCAGCTTTTGCCCATGGTCAGGTTTATGTCGCTTTAAGCCGCTGTAAGACCATAGAGGGTATGGTGCTTAGCTCTCCCCTCACATCCAGGGGAATAGAAACGAACAAAACAATAAGTGATTTTAGCAACGCCACCCTTCAAAACCCACCGTCTGAAAACCGACTTAACGCTGATAAAATAAAATATCAGCAGCAGTTGTTGCTTGATTGTTTTGATTTTCAACCATTGCGCAACCGCCTGGGCTATTTTAACAGACTTTTAATGGGCAACCAAAGAGTGGTACAGGTTTCAGGAATTGCAGATATTGATCATCTGGAAACAATGGCCGTAAAAGATATCTTTGTTGTAAGTGAAAATTTTAAGCGTCAATTACTATCACTTTTTACAGATGATCACCTGCCCGGGTCAGATTCAATTATTATGGAACGAGTCAGCAAAGCCTCTGGCTGGTTTCAAGAAAAGTTTGATGTCCTTTTTGGGGAACCCGTTCAAAAACTAACCGTTGAAACAGACAATAAGGAACTGGGTAAAAAAATTAAAAATGCCCTGAATAATCTTAAGCAGGAAATTGCTGTGAAAATGGCGGGTATAAAAAGCTGCGAAAAAGGGTTTTCCCCCTCAGGATATCTGCGTTCTGTTGCAAATGCACAGATTGACTTTATCCCTGAAAAAATAAAAAAGAGCCGGCTCCCGGATTATGGTGAATCAGATATTATGCATCCAGAGTTATTCCAGATTTTAAAGGACTGGCGATCCAGCAAGGCCAAAGAGAAAGGGCTTGCCCATTTTCAGGTTTTACACCAACGGGTCTTGATTCAAATTGTGGTTTGCCTGCCCGAAAATACGGCTGTTTTAAAAAAAATAAGTGGCGTTGGCAAGAAAACCATTGAAAAATATGGTGAAGAACTTGTGGAACTAGTTTTGGCCTATCGCAAAAAACATGGGATAAACAAGGTGGTTTTGCCGGAACCTAAAAAACTTTCAAAAGAAAAAACCCCGACAAAAAAAAAGAGGCTGCCCGTAGACACAAAACAGATCAGTTTTGATATGTTCAATAATGGATTAACCATTGTCAAAATTGCAGAGGAAAGAGGCCTGGCAACTTCTACCATTGAAGGCCATATGGCCTTTTTTGTAGAAAAAGGAAAATTGGATATTAACAAACTGCTGTCTTTTGAAAAACAAGAGGCCATTGAAAAGGAACTGGCTATTGATCACAATAATTCTATCACCAAAGTAAAAAATACTCTGGGAGATGAATACACCTATGGTGAAATCCGAATGATGATCGCCCTTAAAAAATATCTGGCCTCAAAATAATAATCTCTGGGACACCTTTTCGAAACAAAATCCAATTTCATTGACATTACTATAATGGGTAGCGTATTTTTGTTTATGCATATTCAGTTTTAAAAACACTTGGATTATAAAACCAATAAAGGAAGAGTGATAAATGAAAGTTGTCAATTATAAAGATGTATTACCCGTTGTCATGGACAATGAAATGGTTAAAAACGTTGCCGGCAGGTTGATGATCGGAAAACAAGACGGGGCTCCAAATTTTTGCATGAGATTGTTTGAAATGGGCAAAGAAGGCTTTACCCCAAGACATACCCATGCCTGGGAGCATGAAGTCTTTGTCCATGCAGGCAAGGGAGAAGTATTTATAGAGAACAAATGGCATCCCGTATCAGCCGGCTCAGCCA
>JABIYQ010000312.1 GCA_018702715.1 Desulfobacula sp.
GTTGTAAGGGATGGTCAGGCATCTTTTACAAAGCAAATCAACATCAGTGTGTCAGACCCGGTTGAGAGCCCTGATGCTGTCAAGGCGTTGTTTGCCACAGCAGATGTGGCAAAATCCATGCTTTTTGCAGGTGAGCAGACGGTCTTTTCATTGAAAATTTTTACGTCAAAAAGATTGTCAGGTTTAGGGTTTGAAAAACCGCCTGAATTTAAAGGTTTTTCATCAAAACAATTTGAAAAAGAGAAAAACTACAGCCAGAACATCAATGGGATTTTTTACAATGTGACCCAGGTTGATTATATCATTATTCCGCAAAACCCTGGAATTTTCCATATTGATCCTGCTGTTCTGATTGCCAGGGTTATTGTAGAATCAAAACGCGATTCACAGTTCAACTCTTTTTTTAATGATTCGATTTTTTCCTCTAACAATTTTAAACGGGTAAGACTTATGTCAAACCCTGTGAAAATTGATGTAGACCCTGTCCCCCCATACCATGGTGACGATAAGTTTTCAGGGCTTGTGGGCATTTTTAATATTGAAGCTAAAATCGACAAAACAAGTTTAAAAGCCGGAGAGTCTTCAACACTTACGCTTAAAATATCAGGGACTGGAAATATAATGGATGCAAGTCTTCCTCAAATGGATCTGGATCAAGATTCGTTTAAGGTTTATGACGACAGTCCCGTTGAAAAAATCCATTTGACCCAAAAAGGATATGAGGGCGATAAAGTATTCAAGAAAGCCATAGTTCCAGTCAATCCAGGCAATTTCTTGATCAAGCCAATTTCACTGGTTTATTTTGATGTGGATCAAAAGGATTTTAAAACGATTTCAACACAGAAAATTTTTCTTAACGTCATAGCGTCACAAGAAATGATCACATCTGTAACACCACTGAACAGCCCATTGGATAAAGCGGTTGTAAAACAAGAGGTATCCCTTGTTAATAAGGATATCCTGGAAATAAAAGAAGGGCTTTTTGTATTGGAGAACCAACAGGAAATGGATTTTTTCTTTTTTATTTTATTGCTGTCCATTCCGGCAATTTTATTTTCAGGAGTTAAATTGTTTATCAGGGTTGCAAAAAAAGATTTGTCTGTTGAAAAGATAATGGAAGAAAAGGCAAAATATCATTTAAAAGCAGCCTTTAAAATGGACAAAGAGGATAAAGATTTTTTAGGACATCTTTATTCAAGCCTGGTGGCAAAAGTTTTCAGCAAAGGGGAGAAAAGAGGAGAGACGATCACGATAAAAGAAGCCCAGACGATATTAACAGGTGCCAATGTGGATGAGGCCAAAATAGGCCGGATCACCTCTCTGCTTGAAACAATTGAATCTTTTCGATTCGGCGGGGGAAAAATCGATGAGGATAAGGCTCTAAAACTTTTGGCAAAGACAAAACAGATAATGAAATTGTTTTGCCTTGCTATCATTTGTTTTACGATTTTTTGGGTTTCCCCTCAAAAGGCAATGGCCAGTAACAGCACTTTATTTTTAGATGGGATTAAAAATTATAAAGAAGGTAATTTCAAACAGGCAGCCATAAATTTTGAAGCCCTTTCACAAAGCAATATAAAAAACCCCTATCTGTATTACAATATAGCGAATGCATACCTGAAAGACGATGATATCGGTCATGCTATCTTATGGTATGAAAGAGCAAAAATTCTGGCACCCAATGATCCTGATTTAAATTTTAACCTTGATTATGCCAATACGCTTGTGAAAGATAAAAAAGAAGATGTCATGAATATCATGGATGTACTCTTTTTCTGGGACAATATGATTTCTTTAAAAACAATTCAGATTACAGCCATTTTCTTTTCTTTTCTCTTTTTCACATGGGCCACCTCAAGAGTTGTTAAAAAACAGAAAATTCTTTCAGGAACCGGTATTATCCTTTGTTCTTTATTCTTTCTGGTCACAGCTGTTACATGTCTAAATTACTATAAACAAAATGTATGGCAAAACGCTGTCATTGTGCAGGAGGAAATCGCGGTACGATCGGGCATGACAGATACTTCCACAAAATTATTCAGTCTTCATGCCGGAACCAAGGTAAAGGTTAAACAGATAAAAAATAAATATTTGAAAATAATGTTTTCAAAGGGTAAGGTTGGATGGGTAAGGATCAGTGATGCAATTATTATATAGAAAGGCTATTATAATAGGCGGGGTCAGGCTTGCATAGTTGCGTTTATTGCTCAATAAACGCAACTATGCAA
>JABIYQ010000475.1 GCA_018702715.1 Desulfobacula sp.
CTTTTTTAAAGATGTAAAAGGATTCTATAGAGAATAGATCCTGTCTGAAAGGTTTTTTGCAAGCGCTTATCCTTCTTGTATTGATATAGCTGTTGCAGCCCATGATGTGATTTTTCACGATATTGATCCACAGATTTTGGAACAAGCAAAACCAGAGATAAAAAAAACCTTGCCCCGTATTTGAAATAGTTTTTCAAACTGCCTTAAGGGTGATTCTAAATCATTAAAAATGAAATATTTATAAAGGGAGACATAAATGGCTACAGGTGGGCTCATGGGAGGTATTTACAAACCTCTTACCGATCAGCAGATTGAAACAATTCATCAAAAAGCGCTGGATATTCTTGAACAGGTAGGGGTTGGATATGAAGATAACCTTGAAGCGCTTGAAATGCTTGAAAAGGCGGGATGCAATATTGAAAGCAAAGCCCGTAAAATATTTATGCCCCGTGACCTTGTCACAAAAATGGTAAATAAGGCGCCCGGAGAATTCACACTTTACAGCAGAGATGGAAAAAATGATCTTTTTATCGGTAAAGACCGGGTCTATGCCGGGACAGGGGGAACCACTGTCAGTATCCTAGATCTGGAAACCGGCAAAATGCGGGAAACCCTTCTAAAAGATCAGTACGAAATAAGTAAACTCGTTGATACACTGGACCATATTCATTTTTATCAAAGTGCCGTCGTTCCCCTTGATATACCGGGAGAACGATATGATCCCAATATTTTGTTTGCTGCCATGATGGGGACAAATAAACATATCATGTTTGGTTGTAACTTTCGTTCCGGCCTCAGGGAATCTTTTAAAATTGCCTCCATGGTAGTGGGCGGTGAAGAAAACTTAAGGGCAAAGCCTGTATTCTCCATCTCTGCCTGTGTCATTATCAGTCCATTAAAATTTTGTTCTCAAAGCGTTGCAAATATTCAGCAGGCGGCAAAACTTGGAATACCCACCACGATAACCAGTGCTCCAATGAGCGGCTCAACCGCTCCAATGACAATGGCCGGAACGCTTTTGCAAACCCATGCAGAGGAACTTGCGGGAATAACTCTCCATCAGCTGACAGTAACGGGAGCGCCTGTTATGTACGGTGCCCTGCCGGCAAGAGCTGATATGAAAACCATGGGATACAGGGGAGGTGCCATCGAATGCGGGATGATGCAGGCAGCCCAGCACCAGCTGAGCCAGCGCATTGACATACCTAACTATGCATCATCAGGCTTGAGTGATTCAAAAGTTCCTGATGCCCAGGCTGGCTGGGAAAAAGCCTTTACCACACTATTGGCTGTTATGGGGGGAAATAATTATATTCACCATGCTGCTGGAATGCTTGAATCCATGAATGCTGTTGCATTTGAACAATATATTATTGATGATGAAATAATTGGTGCTAGCTGCAATTTACTAAAAGGCATTTGCGTGGATGAGGAACATCTTGGTTTTGATGCGATTGCTGAAGTGGGTCCAGGCGGACATTATCTCATGAGTCCCCACACTTTAAAACATATGCGTTCCGAATATTTTCAAGGAAATGGTATCAGTCACACGGGAAATAGAAATGCATGGGAAAAACAAGGTAGCCCGGATACCTGGCAAAGAGCTAATGAAATGGCTAAAGCGATTATTTATAATGATACTGCCCCCAAAATAGACAGGAATATTGAAACAAAAATAAGGGACCAATTTGATATTGCCCTTGATATGGGTAAGCCGACACATTGAAGCCATCACCCCATTTGTGGCTTAAGCTGCTGAACAAAACCAAAAAAGTAGTTCTAAGAGGGTTTTCTATTTATTTTTAAAGGATTGCATATCTGTTGTATATTCATCATATCGTTGAAGATTTTTTAAAACCTGGTCTGGTAATCTATCGCTGAATTCTGAACATAAAACAGTTAAAAAAGCAATGGGTGCCGTATAGCTCTCTCCAAAGGGTAAAAGATTAACAGGGATATAAAGTGATATCTCAGAAAGATCCGCCAGGGGTGACATTGGGGTATCAGTAATGGCTATAACATGTGCACCTCTTTTTTGAGCAATCTTTCCGATCTGTATTGTTTCTTTGGGGTATCTGGGAAATGACAAAAGGAAAACAACAGAATCTTTTGTTGTTTTTTCCAATGCTGCAAAAGAGAGTATGTCTGAATGTTGAATAATATCTGTTTGATGATTTATTTTAGATAGATTCTGGCCAAGGTATAGAGCAAGAGAGGATGCGGCAAGGCTGCCGCTGACACAAAATCTGTCCGCTTTCAGCATGAGGTTCAGGCATTTATTATAATTTTCCTGATGAATACTTTCAAGAAGCTTGGCCGTGTTGCTGA
>JABIYQ010000273.1 GCA_018702715.1 Desulfobacula sp.
AGGGAAGATTTTGGGTTGCTTGCTCTTGTGCAGATATATGCAATCTTTGCAAGTGGTCTGGCCAACTTTGGGATGACGGCAGCCTATGACCGCAATTATTTTCAATATAGAAGTGACAACAGGCAAACCGCTCAATTATTATACTCCACTATTTTATTTGTCCTGCTGAATTTTGTTTTTCTTGCCGTACTGACATATATATTTAAAGAAGCGCTTGCAAGGTTTGTTACCGGTTCCTATCTGTATGGGAACTTGTTGTTTTTTTCCTTTTGCGGGCAATTTTTTTTTAGTATCAGCTATTATTATTTAAGCTTTTTTAAAAATTCCGGAACCGCAAAACGGTTTACGTTTTACACACTTTTTATAAGTTTTACTAATTTTGCAATTTCATTATTTTTAATCGTCTATATCCGCACAGGGGTTATCGGTCTTGTGTACTCGCAATTGTTTTCCGGCATGATGATCTTTTGTGTATTGAGTTATAAGTTTTCAAAAAAATTTAAGCCATCATTTAATAGATCAATATTTTTTGAATCATTAAAGATCAGTTATCCTTTGACGCCGAGAATATTTTTTGGTGTTATAAGCACACAGTTTGATAAATATATGATTGGTCTTCTCACCAGTGCCGGAGGCGTCGGCATCTACAGTATCGGTCAAAAAGTGGCCAATATTATATTTGTTTTTATGACTGCTGTGCAAAATGTTTTTTCACCCCAGGTATACAAGAAAATGTTTGATGACCGGGGAAAGAATCGGGAAAAGAACCCGGAATCTTTGGGACAATACCTGACACCTTTTGCCTATATCGTTATCTCAGTGGCTTTGGTTATCGCTCTTTTTGCAGAAGAAATTGTTTTCATATTAACGCCTCCTGCCTTTCATGGAGCTATTGATATTATTATCATATTATCCATGTTTTATGGGTTTTTGTTTTTTGGCAAGCTCAATGGCAATCAGCTCATTTTTATGAAAAAAACACATGTCACCTCTTTTTTGAGTATGATGAACATTGCATTAAATGTGGGATTAAACATACCATTTATCATGAAATGGGGTGCAGTAGGTGCGGCCTGGGGAACCCTTTTGGCTGGGCTGCTTTCAGGCGCAATTTCATTTGCTGTTTCCCAGCACTATTATGAGATTAAATGGGAATACAAAAAAGTCGGTGCGGTTTTTTCGATATTCTTTTTATCAGCGATTTTAATGATCATCCTGCGCAGCGTATCTACGGGTTACGAAGTTAAAATTTTCGTGAAACTGACAGCACTTATCCTTTATTGCATCCTTGGTGTTAAGCTGAAAGTCATTTCCATGGAAAATGTGATGCTTATTAAAAATATGGTTGTTTTAAGGCGTTCCAGCTAATGCTGTTTAACTCAATCAGTTAACAAAACCAGATTAACATGGAGTTTAGAAAATGAAAAAACAACATAAAATATGTGTCACAAGCACATCCTTTTCAAAAACTGAAGGTTTGAGAAAAGAATTATTAGCAGTATTTCCCAATTCATTTTTTAATGAAGATGGGAGAAAATATAATTCAGAAGAATTAATTGAATATCTGAATGATGCCGATGGAGTCATTTTAGGGCTTGAAAATATGGACAGCAAAGTAATTTCTGCTTTACCGGATTTGCAGATTATTTCTAAATATGGCGTAGGACTTGACAATCTGGATGTTGAGTTTGCAAAATCAGTTGGCAAAAAAATTGGATGGACAGGCGGAGTCAACAAACAATCTGCTGCTGAACAGGCATTGGGGCTTATGCTAGGGATTTGCAGAAATCTTTATCTTTCCGGATATAAATTAAAGCAGGGTGTGTGGGATAAAAACGGTGGCGTTCAGCTTGCGGGAAAGACGGTTGGAATTGTTGGATGCGGTCATGTCGGAAGCCAGGTTATCAGGTTGCTGCAGCCCTTTGGCTGTGAGATATTAATTAATGATATACTTGATAAGAGTGAATTTGCCAAAAAACAGGGTGCAGTTCAGGTTGATTTTGAAACCATAGTGAAAAAGGCGGATATTATTTCATTTCATGTCCCTTTAACAAATTTGACCCATTATATGGTGAATGAAACACAACTCAATAAAATGAAAAGCTCAGCCTTTGTTATCAGCAACAGCCGTGGACCGGTTGTTGAGCAAAAAGCGTTGCACCAGGCGTTAATAAAAAAACAGATTGCAGGGGCTGCCCTGGATGTTTTTGAAGAAGAACCGCCCACAGATCTTGAATTTTTATCTCTTCCAAACTTAATTGTTACACCCCATATCGGTGGCAATGCAAAAGAAGCCATTGAAGCCATGGGAAGAAGTGCAATAAAGCATCTTAAAGATTATTTTTACGGAAAATAAATGTCCAAAGGTAACTATTCAGCTCTTATGTTTGAAACCGCCCTATCCGATGGATATTTTTTTTCGATGCTAAACGCTTAACCTCCTGCAAATATCCATCAGACAGGGCTTTGAGATAACGTCTTTTAACTGGTTAAACAATTATGTCCAAAGAAACCTATATCTGGCTGTCCCATGTTCTTGATGTAAATACCCCTCTTTACGGGGGCGGAACAGACTGGGAATGTATAAAAGATAAAGACATACAAAAAGGCGATTCCTGTAATACAAGCCGGCTTTTGCTGCCCAGTCATACAGGGACCCATGTGGATGCGCCACTGCATTTTATTGAAGATGGAATAGCTATTGAAGAATATGCTGTTGAAGATTGGATATTTAAACATCCGAGTCTTGTTTTTGTTGATCCTGAAAAAGGTGGTTTAATAAAACCAGGTGATTTAAATATAAAAAAAAATGAAAAAACAGATATTGTTCTTTTTTGTACTTCATTTGAAAAATTCAGGCATGATGAAATATATTGGAAAGAAAATCCGGGTATTGCAACTGAAATGGCTGATTATTTATTAGATCAATACCCGAATTTAAAAGCCATCGGCATGAATTTTATTTCAATCTCAAGTTTTAAGCATCGAGATGTGGGAAGATTATCCCATAAGGCTTTCCTTGGTAAGGGCATCAGAATTATAGAAGATATGCACTTGCTGGCATTGCAGCCGGGTGATGTCATTAAAAGTATTATGGTTTTGCCCTTAAGATTTAAAGCCGGGGATGGGGCACCCTGTACAATTATTGCCCAAAGAGCCGTGATATAATGGAACCTGAAGCATATTTTTTTGATTTTGACGGCGTTATTGTTGATTCCGTGGAAATAAAAGCAAAGGCATTTGCTTTATTGTTTGAAAGTCATGGCAGCCGGATCCAGGAAAAGATTGTGAGTCATCATTTGAATAATGGCGGCATGACACGAGCGCAAAAAATAAAATATTATTTTGAGAATTTTGTTGGTCAAAAAATATCAGAAATTGATCTGGCCAATTATTGCGAAAAATTTTCACAGATTGTTGAAAATGAGGTTGTGGCAGCTCCTGAAATTGAGGGAGCAAGAGATTTCTTGCAAAAAGTTTTTGGGACAATCAAGTGTTTTATCGTATCTGCCACACCGGATGATGAACTGGTCAGAATCGTTGAAAAACGGGATTTAGATAAATATTTTATTGAAGTTTTAGGGTCTAAACATTCCAAAACTCAAAATTTAATCTATCTTATAAAAAAATATCATTTAACTAGTTTTAATTGTAAATTTTTTGGTGATGCAATAAATGATTATAATGCCGCTAAAAATTGTTTCGTGCCTTTTATTGGAATTATACCGGATACAGATTCACCTCTTTATAAAAAGGCACCTGAGATGATGTGGAGTAAAAATTTTTTGTATGGCAATATTGGAAAGATTATTTGATGCCCATTATTATATGTAACTCAACTTTCGGAGTTGGCAGATTTGAGTAGGGTCAGGCTTGCATTATTGTATTTTTGATATAGATTTATTGATAAAAACACAATAAAACAAGCCTGACCCCGTCTGCAAGAACTTAAGACCGAAAGTTGAGTATGTAAGGATAAGGATGATTATGAAATCAGAAATTCGGAATAAATTAAAAAATAAATTGCCCTCAGTGGGAAGCTGGATGCAGATACCTGATCAATCTGTTGCAGAAATTATGGGAAACTCTGGTTATGACTGGATTGCTGTTGATATGGAACATGGTGCTATTTCCAAAAATAATTTACCCGGGCTTTTTAATGCCATTTCGTCAGGAGGTGCAGCCCCTTTTGCAAGGGTTGCAAGGGCAGAATCTGTTTATATAAAAGAAGCTCTGGATTCAGGGGCACAGGGTTTGATATTGCCTATGATTGAAACGGGAGCGCAGCTTGAAAATGCCATTAGTGAAGCACATTACCCGCCTTTGGGTAATAGGGGTATTGGATTTTGCAGGGCAAATATGTTTGGAAAGAATTTTAAAACCTATTTTGAAAATGAGAATAACCCCATTATCGTGGCGCAGATTGAGCATAAAAGGGCTGTTGAAAATATGGATTCCATTCTGAAAGTAAAAGGGCTTGATGCCATAATGATAGGGCCCTATGATCTGTCAGGATCCATGAATATGACAGGAGAATTTGATCATCCAGCGTTTGTACAGGTTCTTAAAACCATATTTGATAAAGCGTTGCACTATAACATTGCAATGGGCCTTCATATTGTTGCGCCTGATAAACAGCAGTTAAAAAATAAAATTGATGAAGGGTATCAGTTTATAGCATATGGAATAGATGCTTTGTTTCTTTATAACTCCTCAGAAAATCCAGAAATGTAAAACCAAGGTAAATAATGGTGGAGAATATGAATATAATCGTGTTTGGCGGGTCTGGTTTTTTAGGCTCTCATGTATGTGATAAATTAAGTGATGCAGGGCATATAGTCACAATATTTGATATTGCCGGGTCCAAGTATCTGCGTGATGATCAAAAAATGATCGTCGGGGATATCCTTAACGAGCAAAAGGTAAAACAAGCAGTCAAGGGCAAAGACATTGTTTTTAATTTTGCCGGTATTGCAGATATCGGAGATGCCAATAACAGACCTGTAGATACCGTAAAGTATAATATACTGGGTAATACCATTCTTCTTGAAGCATGCTGCGATTCAGAGGTTAAAAGATATGTGTTTGCAAGTTCAGCATATGTATACAGCAAATCAGGCGGGTTTTATAGATGCAGCAAACAGGCCTGCGAGCTTTATATTGAAATGTTTAATAAAAATTATGGTTTGGAATATACTATATTGCGTTATGGGTCCTTATATGGACCAAGGGCGGGAGTGGATAATGCAATTTTCAGATTTGTTGCCCAGGCATTAAAAGAAAAAAAAATAAGTTATGAAGGCAGTCCTGAATCTTTGCGTGAATACATACATGTTGAAGATGCAGCCCTCTGCAGCCTAGAGATATTAAAGTCGGACTATAAGAACCAAAATATTATATTAACCGGGCATCAGTCTATTACGGTGGGAAATGTCTTAAAAATGATTGCAGAAATCCTTGGCAAAGACATTGAATTTGTATTTGAAAAAGATTTGGCCACCAAACATTATGAAATAACCCCTTATTCATTTAATCCGCGTATCGGAAAAAAATTGACGACCCCATTTCATGAGGATCTTGGTCAGGGAATTTTGCGTGTGATTGAAGAGCAATATCTGGAAAAGCATCCTGATTTGAATAAGGAGCAGGGCCTTTTCCTTAAATAATAAATAATGGGGTCAGGCCTGCATAGTTGAATTTAGGGGTTCAATAAATTCAACTATGCAGGCCTGACCCCACAAAATTTTGACCCCACAAAATTTGGAGAAAATAATGAATATTGTTGCAATTATCCCCGCCCGTATGGGCTCCTCTCGTTTTCCAGGTAAACCCATGGCAAAAATACATGGTGTTCCAATGATCGGGCATTGCTATTTTCGGACCCGCATGTGTAAATCTTTGTCCAATACTTATGTCGCAACCTGTGACAAAGAAATTTATGACTATATTGAATCCATTGGCGGCAACGCTGTCATGACACAGGACAGCCATGAAAGAGCCACTGACAGGACTGCCGAGGCGATGTTGTCTATTGAAAAGACCACAGGAAAAAAGATTGATATTGTGGTTATGGTACAAGGTGATGAGCCCATGGTAACACCGCAGATGATTGAAGCTTCCATTGATGGGATGCAAGGGGATAATGCCATTGAGGTTGTTAATTTAATGGCCCAAATGAAGACAGTGGATGAATTTAAAGACCCGAATGAAGTCAAGGTTGTTGTTGATCTGAATATGGATGCAATATATTTTTCAAGGGAACCGATTCCTTCCATGAAAAAGGGTGTGGACACTGTTCCCATGATGAAACAGGTGTGTATAATACCTTTCCGCAGAGAATTCTTATTAAAGTTTAATGATATGCCGGAAACCCCTCTTGAGATCATTGAATCCGTTGACATGATGCGGATAATTGAAAATGGCGGAAAAGTCAAGATGGTTAAGATTGAAGACATTTCCTTAAGTGTTGATACTCCAAAGGATCTTGAAAACGTTGTTGAGATGATGAAAAATGATGATTTTATGAAATCATATGTTTAAGACAATGGGGTCAGGCTTGCATAGGTGCGGTATTGAGAGATAACGCAACCATGCAAGCCTGACCCCCGACA